>DFYK01000044.1 GCA_002383605.1 Proteiniphilum sp. UBA4084
AAAACCGCTGATCCTGAGCCGCTCATCGCCGCGTAAACTGCACCCAGATCATACAGCTGCTGTTTGATGGCGTAAATTTCGGGATATTTTTTGAAAACAGGAATTTCAAAATCATTTTTCATCCAATCCTTCCATTCCGGAACGGGTTTTTTTATGATCTCTCTTAGCGATACTTCCGGCTGCCGGGGTGTTATCATAGCATAGGCTTCCTTTGTGGAAATCGTGATATCGGGTTTTACCAGCAACAGAAAATAGTTATCCAGACTAAGAGATACTGGCTCCAGCACATCGCCGGTGCCGCTGGCAAAGGAAGCGGTGTTGCCGATAAAAAAAGGGCAGTCGGCACCCAGCTGTCCTGCCAGACGCAGCAGATCGCTATGGGAGTATTCCAATGCAAAGGTATCGTTCAACAACCGCAGCATAAAGGCAGCATCCGACGAGCCTCCACCCAGTCCTGCGCCGGTAGGGATCTTTTTAAGCAGATGTACATCGATGGACGGAATCTTTCTCTCTGCCGAGATCAGTTTGAGGACTTTCATCACCAGGTTTTCTGCCGGATCTCCCTCAATGGGGATGCCTGTCTGAAAAAAACGATGTTCCCCCGACGAAGGTCCGGGTATGATTTCCAGCGCATCCCGCATGCCAATGGGGTAAAAAATGGTCTCCAGGTTATGATATCCATCCGACCGGCGTGAAACAATGTGTAGTCCTAAATTTATCTTCGCATTGGGAAAACAAATCATCTGTTGCGTATCTTTTTTGCAAATATACAGAAAAAAATATTACAACTCAAATGCAGCCCTGACACCCAGTTGCTTAAATTGATCCTTGTGAAAGGCACAAAAGAATCCGGCATTGAAAAAACGGTTGCCAATACCGTAACCAAGCTCAGTATATGAAATGATCTGGGGGGTATACAGCTGGCTAAGATAGATGCGTTCCTTGTCGGCGAAGTTCGATATGAAATCAATATTTTTTAAAATCAGAAAAGGGGTTTCAAACATGACGTGCCCCTGGATGTAGGAGTCGGAGGCATTGTACAGATCCCGACTCAACAGGTTAAAATTTCCCCCAAGACCGTCATCCCAGTTATCCAGAAAATTGTTTTTGGAAAAATAGACGAAATCGGCAAAATATTCAGTTTTCTGGTTGATGAAACTGCCGGTGCCCAGATGGTACTGTAGGGAGTGTCGCAGCCCGAAAGGAATATGCTGGCTGATGTCGAATTCAATCCGGTTATACTGTGTGGTGCTTCCCAGGATATCGAGGAAACTGCGTGAAAGCTCCAGCTTGAAAGTGGGGAAATCGGAACGTTCATAGATCTTTTGTCTCCCTTCATAACGGTAATATTGCCTTGGCGTCCAGCTGATACGCAAGAAAGGAGCGAAAGACCTTTTTGTACCAAACAGATCGGCGATGGGCTCGCTGCCGTCGGAGAGCGACCGAAACCTGAGCGTGTTGTCCTTGCTTTTTCTGATGTGATAGTCTATTCCGGTCTGTAACAGCAGGCCATTCAGCGCTTCAAACGTATTGTATAGCTTGAAATAATAGTCCTTATAATAATTTAATGAGATGTCTTCGAAGGTGAGACCCCTGTTTTTGAGGCTGTCCTGAATCTGCTCCACAAACAAAGAGCTGTAGGTGGGATTACCGATTCCCGCGGAAAAAGTAGCACTTCCCAGGTGGTAAGGATCGTAGTTCCAGGTGGTTGTGAGGTCGGTGAAAAACTCTTTCTGGCGGAACAGATATCCGGCGAAGGCATCGATACCCACCGTGCGATTGTGTTTCAAATCGATATTACATGACAACTTTTGACGGTAGCTCACCCCATCACGTGAGCTGTATCCCAGCATGAACGGGTTTAGCAGTCCGGAATATCCGATGCGTGAAGAGCGGTACTTGTAACTGGAGTTCATCACCATCCGCTGAGCCATCTGCTGGGCTCGTTGTACTCCCGACAGGGTGTCGTTGGCGGTGCGGCATGCCTTTTCTTTTTGTGCGGCCATATGCCGGTTTATTACCTCTTTCTCTCTTGCCTGCAGCGGAATGGGCCTCATCTCTTCCCAAAAGAGCGAGTCGCTGCGCACCGGCACCGAATCGAGCCGCACTTTGTAGGAGTCGCTGATATTGAGGGAACGGGGCACCTCCTTGATCTGACGCAACCGGATGTCGCTGTATTTGATGTCAGCCAGATGTCTTCCTGCCAGCACGTTGCCCAGATAGGAAACAGTCTGGTATATGGTGAAATGTACCGGCAGGTAGTTGGTGATCCACTCATTACCCATGGTCATCTCAAAAGAAAAGTCTGAGAAGATATCCAATCCCTCGCCCCGGAAAAAAATGATCCGCCAGGTGCCGTGCTCTACAATAAATGAACCTTTTAACAGTTTTGTATTTTCATATATCGGTGTGTACTGGATATTGTAGTAAGTCTTACTGTTTTCGGTAAAGGTCTGATAGAGCGAATAACGGTAATATTTCGCCGTACTGAAGCGCACCGGCATGAAAAAACTCTCGTCGTTTGTTGTTTCACCGTATATGTTGATGTTTAACAACTCAAAGGGTATCATCTCAATATCTTTTCTCGCGGTGAGCGTCCCCGAGACATAACGAACGTCCTGCACATAACTGTGTGGATAATCGTACCGGAGATCGCCAATGGTCTCTATCAAGGCTTCGTCGTTCTTGGGATCATGCAATGCAAAACGCGGAATAAGATGGGTATATTTGTAGAGGAAATTTTTTTTGACCGTTTCCATATAGGTACGTGTGTATACCTCGGCCGTGAAATGTTCTACCAGGTCGTTGTATTTTTCAGCAGCATTCATTGCCCTGTGCAGGATCGTGTCCACAGGCTCTGACTGACTGAACACGAAGTTGTTGGAAGTGGCAATAAAAAGAAAGAAAATATGTAAGATGACTCCTTTTTTCATTCCGATATACAAACTTACATTTTTTTTAAATGCAACCGAATATTTTTTATAATTACTTTTTTGTTACTCATCGAAAAATAATATATATATTTGTGTTTTAGAACATAGTTCTATAGCACTTATGCCAGGAAAGAAGAAAGATTTGATTGATTTGTCCTCTACTTTACCCGATATTTGGAGGATGTTGACGGATGGCGAGCGTGATCAATTACGCGGCAATGCGCGTATTATTCATTTTAAAAAAAATGAACTGATCTATCTCGAGGATGAGACACCACGCGATCTGATGTGCCTTTTTAAGGGAAAGGTAAAAATTTTTAAAAGCGGAGTGGGCGGGAGAAGTCAAATTATCCGCATCATCCGCCCTGTGCAATATTTCGGGTACCGGGCCTATTTTGCACGAGAGCCTTATGTGACTGCCGCTTCGGCTTTTGAATCCTGCACCGTTTGCATGATTCCCATGGAACTTATTGAGCAGTTTCTGCGCAACAACGGCGATCTGGCATTGTTTTTCATTCAGATGCTGTCGGTAGACCTTGGTATTGCCGATCAACGGGTTGTCAATCTTACCCAAAAACATGTGCGCGGCAGGCTGGCCGAATCTCTGATCTTCCTCAAAGAGAGTTACGGACTGGAAGAGGATGGGGCAACCATCAACATTTATCTGGCACGCGAAGATTTGGCAAACCTGTCGAACATGACAACCTCCAATGCCATCCGCACCCTCTCTAACTTCGTGAATGAGCGCGTAATTACCATCGACGGAAGAAAAATAAAGATCATCGATGAGGACCGGTTGCGCAAAATCAGCCGCATCGGATAGTCGGTTTTTATCTAAAATTGTGATTTTATTTTTCCATTTTCAGAAACTCCTCTATACCTTTGCCCTGTACTATTGATACGCCGAGAATGATTCGAAAAATAGCCCGCAACATACTTACTTCTTATTACAAGCCGGTAGAGAAATTTGTGAAAGATCCGTTGGAAACACAACAACAAACCCTGAATTACCTGCTTGAACATGGACAAAAAACGAAGTACGGGATTCAAAACCATTTCACAAAAATCAACAATGATGTCGATTTTCGCCGGCTGGTGCCCGTGATTGCATACGAAGATTTACGCCCCTGGTTGGAAAAGATCATTGTAGAGAAGCAGACAGATGTGCTCTGGGATACTCCCGTGAGATGGTTTGCCATGTCCTCGGGTACAACGGAAGACAAAAGCAAATATATCCCTGTCACCAGAGAGTCGCTCTTCAACGGTAACTATCGGGCCGGCTACCACATGCTGGGCATGTATGCAGTACATCATCCCGACAGCTCTTTTATTCTGGGAAAGACGCTTGTCCTGGGCGGAAGCCAACAGACAAACCAGATTGGCAATGGCATTTACACGGGTGATATTTCGGCCATACTGATGAAGAACCTGCCGGCACCGGCCCGACGAAGAAGAACACCCGAAAGCATTGCGCTGATCCCCGATTGGGAAGAGAAATTGAGAAAATTGACCGATTATGCCATTGCCAATGATATTCGCGCGATGGTAGGCGTGCCTTCCTGGATGCTGATATTACTAAAAAAAATTGTGGAGGAAACCGGAAGGTCGATACCCGACATATGGCCCCAGCTGGAAGTATTCTTTCACGGAGGGGTGGGCTTTCTTCCGTTTCAGGAGCAGTTTGAAAAAATAATTCCTACCCCGAGAATGCGTTACTGGGAGACCTATAACGCCTCGGAAGGTTTCTTCGGCGTGCAGTTTGCACCGGAATCAAAAGATCTGCTCCTGCTGCTCGATAACGAGGTATACTATGAATTTATCCCGGCCGGTGAATGGGACAAGGCCCAGCCTGAGACTGTTCCCCTGGGTGGCGTGGAAGCCGGAAAGCAATACGCTGTGGTGATCAGTACGAGTGGCGGGTTGTGGCGATACAAAATTGGGGATACCATTGAATTCACCAGCACCCATCCGTACCTCTTTAAACTGACCGGACGTACCCGACAGTTTATCAATGCCTTTGGAGAGGAACTGATCGTGGACAACGCCGACAGGGCCATCAACGAAGCTTGCCGCAGTACCCATGCGAAAATCACGGAATATACCGTGGCACCGGTTTACTTTGGCGATAACAACAACGGGGCCCATGAGTGGTTCATCGAATTCGAGACGCCCCCGTCGAACATGAACCTGTTTGCGGAGCTGCTCGACGAAAGTCTCAAAAAGCTGAACTCCGACTACGAAGCAAAACGATCTTACAACCTCTCTCTGGAAATGCCCAGGATACGAACAATGGAAAAGGGAACGTTTTACGAATGGATGAAGCAGAGAGAAAAAACAGGAGGGCAAAATAAGGTGCCCAAGCTGTCTAACGACAGGAGATATGTGGACAGTATTTTACAATATATTGATTCAAAATCCTAAAATAGAATAAAAAGGGTGATCTCTGATCAGAAAATGAGAAAGATTCAGTAAATTTGCATCCTTAAACCGGCTTGTAACGAGATGAAAATAAAAACTATCTGTTTTTTGCTCCTTGCGGTGGTGCTGGCTTCCTGTAACGAGTACAACAAAATATTGAAAAGTACAGACAGGGACCTGAAGTACACCTACGCAAAAAAGTATTTTGAAGAAGGGAAATACAATCGGTCTATTACACTTCTCGAGGAACTGGTGACCTTCATGAAGGGAACAGCTCAGGCCGAGGAATCTTTGTATTTACTGGCGCAGAGCCACTACAATTCAAAAGATTATTACTCTGCCACGGAGGTGTTCACCACCTATTACAACACATATCCAAAAGGTGAATATGCCGAATCGGCCTTGTTTTACTCCGCTTATGGTATGTATCTCGATTCACCCGAGGCCCGGCTGGATCAAAGCAAAACCTATCGGGCCATTGCCGAGTTTCAAAAATATATTGAACGTTACCCGCAAACCGAAAGGGGAGAGCAGGCCAAGAACTACCTGTTCGAATTGCAGGAGAAGCTGGCCCACAAAGAACTTCTTGCAGCTCAGCTCTATCTGGATCTGGGTAACTATATGGGAAACAATTATGAATCGGCCGTGATTACGGCACGGGAGGCAATCAAAAGCTATCCCTATTCCCGATATCTGGAAGATTATCAGATCACCATCCTCAGAGCACGGCATGAGTACGCTCAACGAAGCACGCTGCTCACACAGCCGGAACGTTACCGCATGGTGGTCGACGAATACTTCAATTACACCAACACCTTTCCGGAAGGAAAGTACAAGAACGAAGCCGAGAGGTATTATAAAGAGGCACAGGAAAAAATAGAGGTGCTGCCCACAACCTGAATAACAAACCAATAATTGATATAGTACACTAACAAATGGATTATAGAAAAATTGCCGCCAACTCCAACACGGAAACACAGGATGTCATGAGACTGTCAGAGCCCGTGGGAAATGTATACGAGATGGTACGGATCATCAGCAAGCGAGCCAACCAACTCTCAGTGGAAATGAAGCAAGACCTCGACACCAAGCTGCAGGAATTTGCATCCTATAGCGACAATCTTGAAGAGGTATTTGAAAACCACGAACAGATTGAGATATCCCGTTTCTACGAGAAGCTTCCAAAACCATCACTGCTTGCCATTGAGGAATGGAAGGAGCAGGAGATTTATTATCGCAATCCGTTGAAGGAAAAAGAACTTTTTTGAGGTTATGCTGCAACGGATACAGACACTTTTTCTGCTGCTGGCAGCCGCAGCCATGCTTGTTGCATCGGTCACACCGCTGGCATTTTTCATGTACAATGGAGACAAAGTGGTTTTTGAAGCGATTGGCATCTACCTCAACGAAGTACTCAACGACTCTACCTGGGGGCTGTTCGCACTGGGTATGGTAAGTTCGGTTCTGTCTCTGATTACGGTATTTCTTTACAAACAGAGAATGCTGCAGATCAGACTGTCGGTCTTCAATGCCATGCTGATGATCGGTTTCTACCTTTATTTCGGCTTCATCCTTTACAACCTGTTCCCGGTGGAAAATCTGGCATTCCAGAAGGTGGGCGTGGGTCTCATCATGCCTGTCATTGCAATCATATTAACCATTCTGGCTATCCGGAAAATAGGTGCAGATGAGGCGCTGATCAAATCACTGAACCGGTTGCGGAAGTAATGAAACGAATACAAAAGAGCGGTGTTTCTTTTCCGGAAACACCGCTCTTTTAGTGTGCTGAACAGTATATGAATAGTCAGAAAGGCGCGATCAGAAAGACCACTCTTTCGATGTCTTTGCCTTTTCTGTTTCTGCAGGAACAGCTGTTTTTGTTTGAATCGGCGCGGATGTTTGATTCTGCACGCCGGCACCTTTGTAATACTGCATCACATTGGGCAGGATCTTTTCTATAGAGGCAATACGCTTGCTATCTGTAGGGTGGGTACTGAGAAATTCGGGTATCTGAGCACCGCCCCCGCTCTCAGCCATCCTCGTCCAAAAGGGTACTGCTGCACGTGGGTCATATCCAGCCATCGCCATCACGATTAACCCGATCTCATCGGCTTCATACTCCTGTTTGCGCGCATAGGGCATCATTACACCATATTGCGCACCAAGACCAAAAACAGTCTGACCCAACTGTTGTGCAACCTGGGAATTGCCTAACAGGCCACCCGCGATAGCCCCACCATATTGCAATGCTAGCTGTTGGCTGATCCTTTCACTGGAATGCTGGGCAATCACATGGGCAATCTCATGACCTACTACCACAGCCAGGGCTTCTTCTGTCTGGGTAACCGGAAGCAAACCGGAATAAATAACTACCTTTCCCCCCGGCATGGCGAAAGCATTTACGCTGTTTTCCTTCACCAGGCTGAACTCCCATGCGAAGTTCTCCAGTTCCGATGCATAGCCGTTGTTGGTATAAAAACTTTCCACCGCATTTGCTATACGGCTACCGACACGGCTGACCATCTGGGCGTTGGATGTACCTTTTTCCAGGGGGGCAGTACGCATGAAATCCTGGTACTGCTGCAAGCTCAATGCAATGACTTCCTGGTTCGATACCAGCTGCAATTGTCTCCTTCCCGTAAACGGAACGTTCCCGCATGATGTAAGTATGAATGCCGTTAAAAGCAGCATCAACTGAATTTTAGATGTTTGGATTGAATTTTCTCTCTTCATAGACTTTTTATTGATGATCCATATTTTGGTTATCTCAGCGTTATATCCTGCTCTTTTCTTTCTATTAAACAGTTTTCTGTAAAAGTAGTTTATTTTTGGCAGATCTTTTCTCTTTTTCATCAGCCTCTTTCTTCTCCCGGATAAATTGGTGGATTTCTTCCACAGGTGGTTTGTTTGTCGCTCAGCCAGATGACCCCGGGAAAAATCTTTTTGATTTAACCCTCAAATTTCCTATCTTTGGGCGATTTTAATAGAACAAAAACATCCCATAGCAAGAATTGTACGACTTCGGTTTTGAAAGCCGCCGGCGTGACATTTGCATAGTAACTCAGGTATGTCTGCAGATCAAATTAACAACGACGAAATAAGCGAAAAAAATGGACCGGGGGAAGAGGAGGAAACCGATTTATCGTACAAGTCGGGAACCAATCCAAAAATACCCGTTAAGTTGGGTGACGACAGCACGCTCAATCTCTCCAAAATGTATCAGAGCTGGTTTTTAGACTATGCTTCCTATGTGATACTGGAACGTGCCGTGCCGCATATATCAGATGGACTAAAGCCGGTGCAGCGACGAATCCTGCACTCGATGAAGCGGATGGACGACGGTCGTTACAACAAGGTAGCCAACATCATTGGAAACACCATGCAGTACCATCCGCATGGCGACGCTTCCATTGGCGATGCGCTGGTGCAGCTTGGACAAAAAGATCTACTGATTGATACACAGGGTAACTGGGGAAATATCCTTACAGGCGACGGCGCTGCCGCACCCCGTTATATCGAGGCCCGGTTGACAAAATTTGCACTCGAGGTGTTGTTTAATGCCAAAACAACCGAATGGAAGGCTACCTACGACGGTAGAAACAAGGAACCGGTGACCCTGCCTGCCCAGTTTCCGTTGCTGCTGGCACAGGGAGCGGAAGGTATCGCTGTGGGCCTCTCCTCCAAAATTCTGCCCCATAACTTCAACGAGTTGTGCGATGCCGCCATCGCCTACCTCGAAGGTAAGCCGTTCAGGCTTTATCCCGACTTTCAAACGGGTGGTTATATCGATGTCGAGAAGTACAACGACGGAGAACGCGGCGGTTCGGTGAAAGTACGTTCCACCATCACGAAGCTGGACAATAAAACACTTGTCATCAAAGATATCCCTTTTGGAAGGACAACCGCCAGTGTAGTAGATTCTATCCTGAAGGCAAATGAAAAGGGAAAAATAAAAATCAAAAAAGTAGACGATATCACAGCGCAGAACGTGGAGATCCAGGTACAGCTTGCACCGGGTGTGTCATCCGACAAGACCATTGATGCACTCTATGCCTTTACCGACTGTGAAATCAGCATCTCTCCCAACTGTTGCGTCATCGACGATGACAAGCCCCATTTCCTGACCGTGAGCGATGTGATGCGGGTGTCGGTCGACACCACAAAGGAGAGCCTGCGCCTCGAACTGGAAATTGAACGAACCGAAAAACAGGAAGCACTCCTGTTTGCATCACTCGAAAAAATCTTCATCGAAGAACGAATATACAAGGATAAAGAATTTGAAAACGCAGGCAACATGGACATTGCCCTGACCCACATCGATAAACGGCTGACACCCTTTAAGGCTGGTTTCATCCGGGAAATCACACGCGACGACCTGGTCAGGCTGATGGAGATCAAGATGGCCCGCATTCTCAAATTTAACTCCGACAAGGCCAATGAGCTCATCGCAAGGCTGCTGGAGGAGATTGATGAGATTACCCACCACCTCAATACCCTGGTGGACTATACCATATCCTGGTATCTGATGCTGAAAGACCGTTACGGAAAAAATTACCCACGGAAAACGGAAATACGCAGTTTTGAGAATATTGAGGCGGTAAAGGTGGCCGAAGCCAACGAAAAACTCTATGTGAACCGGGAGGAAGGATTCATTGGTACCGGGTTGAAGAAAGATGAGTTCGTGTGCAACTGTTCCGATATCGACGATGCCATCGTGTTCTTTAAAGATGGTAAATATAAGGTGGTGAAAGTCAGTGAAAAAATGTTTGTTGGCAAAGGAATACTTTATGCCAGCGTCTTCAAGAAGAACGACAAGCGTACCATCTATAACGTGGTCTATCGCGATGGCAAGGCGGGGGCGCACTACATCAAGCGCTTTCCGGTGACCGGTGTCACCCGCGACAAGGAGTATGACCTGACAAAAGGAAAGCCGGGATCGCGCATTGCGTATTTCAGTGCCAATCCCAATGGTGAAGCGGAGACCATCAAAGTGATTTTGAAGCCCAAGCCGCGTCTGCGCATCCTGCAGTTTGAAAAAGATTTTAGTGAAATAGACATCAAGGGACGTGGTGCGATGGGAAATATTCTCACCAAAGCCGATGTACATCGCATTCAGTTAAAACACAAGGGACTCTCCACGCTGGGCGGTCGCAAGGTGTGGTTCGATCCCGATGTGCTCCGCCTCAATTATGAGGGGGGAGGAAAGTACCTGGGCGAGTTTCAGGGTGATGATATGATTCTGGTTACTACCCGTGGTGGTGATTACCGCGTTTGTAATTTTGATCTGAGCAACCATTTTCCAGCCGACATTCACCAGATAGAAAAATTTGAGGAAAGCAAAATATGGTCCGCGGCATTGTTCGATGCCGATCAGAATTTCGCCTATCTGAAGCGGTTCACCCTGGAAGCATCGGAGAAACCATTGAATTTTCTGGGTGACAATCCCGATTCCCGTTTATTCTTGCTTACAGATGTGGTTTATCCGCGCGTAAAGGTTATCTTTGGCGGGAATGATGATTTCCGCGAACCGCTGGAGATTGATGTGGATGAATTTATCGGTGTGAAAGGTTATAAAGCTAAAGGCAAGCGGATATCGAACTTCGAGGTGAAAACGGTGGAGGAGCTTGAACCCGTCAGATTCCCGGAACCTGAGACAGAGCAGCAGGAAACAATGAAAGTGGAGATCGGAGAAGAAAACGGTGATACTCCGCTCTCTGATTCTGATTTGCGGGATGAAATAACGGGCCAGATGAAATTATTCGATTAACACACAGAACAATCGCATGAAGCAAGCAATAACATCGATACTTATCTGGATCAGTTTTTTCTGCAGTTTGTTTTCACAGGATCTTTCCCTGTCGGAACCGGTAAATACGGTGAATCATTCCACCCTGTTTGGTATTGGAAAAGCTTATTTGTCAGATAGTTATCTGTCGCCGCTCACATACAACGGCATCAGCATGACGCTAATGCATGATCGAATGAAAAGAACCCCTTATTTCACGGGTAAGCTGTTGTTGCAGCAACAATTCCAGATACAGGTAGGCATCACCGAAAATCCCACCGCCTCGGCGTCGGAATATTATGGTGACATCAGCTACTACCTGACCGGTTTGTATCCCATATTGCAAACCACACGTTTTAAACTGCTGGGTGGTGGCGGATGGGATGCATCCCTTGGCGGTATTTACAATGTGCGGAACTCCAACAATCCAGGGTCACTGAAAGTATCCACCAACCTCAACCTCTCGGCAATGGCACATTACAGCTTTCCCTGGGCCACGTTTCGCTGGCAACTCTCCACTCCGTTTGTGGGTATGTTTTTCTCACCGGAGTACGGGCATTCCTATTATGAAATATTTACGCTGGGGAACAACAAGGGAACGGTCCATCTGGGCTCATTCCACAACCAGCTCGCCCTGCGGAACTATTTCACGGTAGATGTACCCTTGCAGAAAATTACATTCCGGGCTGGCTATCTGGGAGATTACT
>DFYK01000077.1 GCA_002383605.1 Proteiniphilum sp. UBA4084
CCAAGCAAAAATGACTTATTGAATATCAGTCAATGAAAGTAGGACGGTTTTTATTCCGTTCTACTTTTTTTAAATCAGTGAATAATCATTTTTGATGGTTTGAAGGAGGCCGGCGCAGGCATCTTCCAGTAAATCGAGAACCAACTCAAAATCGGAAGAGTTTCCGTAATAAGGATCCGGTATTTCGTCGTAATAACTATATTGCAGCGAAAATTCAGTAATCAGGTGAATTTTATCCATATCCTCCTGATTAGCAGCGAAGGACCTTACACTATTATAATTGTCTTTGTCCATGACGATGATATAATTGAAATCGTCAAAATCACGTTTTGTGAATTTACGCGAATGGCTGCAAAAGTCATATTTTCTTTTTTCGCCGTGGGCACGCATTCTCTCATCAGGTAGTTCACCCGCATGCCAACCCGACGTGCCGGCAGAATCCACCTCAATGACATCCTGGAGATCATTCTTTTCAACAATATGTTTCATGATGCCCTCGGCTGCCGGTGAACGGCAGATATTTCCAAGACAGACAAAAAGCAGGGCAATTTTCTTTTTCTTTTCTTGTGTGGACTCCATCTTAATTCTCCAAGTTTTTTGTAACCTTAACAATTTCTGCAAAGATAANNAAACTATTTCTACCTAAGTCCAAAAAATATCCGTTACAATCTTCATGATGTGAGAATTTGCCTATCTTTGCAAACCACGTTTTTTTGATAATAAACAAACTGGTGAATAAAAAATCATGGCATGGATAATAATAACCCAAACATACAACAAAGAAAACCTGTTTCAGTGGAGATGTCGGTAACGGTATCGGAAGAAAAGATGAAGCTGGAGATCAAAAAGAACAAGATCACCCGCATACTATATGTCATCGGTGGTACGGTATCTTTGACATTGGCCATTCTCGGCATTGTCGTTCCGGGACTTCCCGTTACGCCGCTTGCTCTTTTATCTGCTTTTCTATACGCAAAAAGTTCAGAGAAACTATATAACTGGCTATTGAACAACAAGATACTGGGGCCTAAAATTAGAAACTACCAAAAACGAAACGGGGTAACGCGAAAGGGAAAAATTGGAATCATTGTGTTTATGGCAATAATGGTATTATTCTCCTCATTCATTGTCATTCAAAACATACCCATCCGGATGGCCATCCTCTCATTCGGCCTGATTGGTGCTATGGTGGTTTGGTTTTTCGTGCCGACAGCACTACCCGACGCGGTTATCAATGATGCCGAAGTATCTCCGGAAGAAAAGGAGGACTTACCCGCGTAGATAGGCGAAATAGTATTTTATCACCTTCTTCGATAGCAGCTCGATATTCAGCATATCCGATGCTTTTGAGATATCTTTCACCGTACCGTTCTTATAGAGGATATCGATACTGTCATCTTTTTCGCTGTACATATCAGTGGTCACCTGATCCGACACAATGAAATAGGCTGCCTCATGCGGTGTCAGTTGATATTTCTCCCGGTACTGTTTCAGCATGGTTTCATATTTTTCCGCCGGAGGTTCTTCTTCGGTGATTTCAATTTTAAACAGTTTTCTGTTTACCATGCTGTCGCTCAATACCGACAATACCTTGTCGGGATGACTACTCCATACTTTCAGGGAGGTCCAGATATCGTTGTCGTCCAGGTCAGAGAAGTGATGCAACGCCTCACCGTTGCCTTCAAAGTCGGCAATCGTGGTCTCATTTTTCAAAAAATAGGAGAGTGCAGGCGAAGCAAACAGCTTTCCGCCGTTCATGGATAGTTCTTTGGCTCGAAGGAGCGTATTAATCAACATTTTTTCTGCAGCTACCGAGGTTTTATGCAAGTAGACCTGCCAGTACATCAACCTCCGTGACATGAGAAAGTTCTCAATGGAATAGATGCCTTTCGACTCTACCACGAGCTTGTCATCTTTCACATCGAGCATTTTGATGATGCGTGCCGACCCGATATTTCCCTCGCTTACTCCGGTAAAGAAGCTGTCGCGTCGCAGGTAGTCAAGTCTGTCCATATCCAGCTGTCCGCTCACCAGCTGGTGAAGGAACCGTTTGGGGTGGTTGTCGGTAAAAATATCGATGGCTGTCTGCAGTGAACCGTTCCAGGCATCATTCATCTGCTGCATAAATAATAACGAAATGGTTTCGTGATGGATCCGGGTCACCAGCGTGTGCTCCAATACATGGGAGAATGGGCCATGACCGATGTCATGCATCAGAATGGCCGCCAGTGCACCGTTATATTCTGCCTCGGTAATAGTCTGGCCTTTCTCTCTCAGGGTCTTTAGTGCTTCATCCATCAGAAACATGGCTCCTATGGAATGATGAAAGCGGGAGTGCTGCGCTCCGGGATAGACAAAAGCAGCTAAACCCAGTTGTCTGATGCGGTTTAACCGTTGCAGATAGGGATGTTGAATTACTGCATACACAAAGTCGTTGGGTATGCTGATAAATCCAAAAACCGGATCGTTGATGATCTTTCGTTTCATATTTTTAGCTATCAGCTATCAGCGGTCAGCTTTTTAGGAATAGGCATTGGAGGTGAAGCGGTTCAGGAGTAAACTCTGTTAGCCTTCTGTAATCAAGTATTTGCCGAGCATCTCCTTCATTTCCAGCTGAAGTTTGCGTGCTTCTTCACCCGCTGCGCTTGCATAATCTTCATCGTGGCCTGCATAAATAACTCCCCGCGAAGAATTCACCAGTAGGCCGCACTGCCTGTTCATCCCGTAGCGGCATACTTCCTCCAGCGATCCGCCCTGTGCACCCACGCCGGGTACCAACAGGAAATGATTGGGCACAATCTTACGGACATCTTCAAACAGTTTGCCCTGTGTGGCTCCCACAACGTACATCATCTGCTCGTCGGAGGCCCATTCACGGGAAATTCTCAAAACCTTCTCGAACAACCGCTCACCCTGTTGGTTGGTAGTCATCTGGAAGTCGGCCGATCCTTTATTGCTGGTAAGTGCCAGCAGGATTACCCATCGGTCGGGGTAAATCAGAAACGGTTTCACACTGTCCTCTCCCATGTAAGGTGCAACAGTAACAGCATCCACCTTCATCTCGTTGAAAAAGCTGCGGGCATACATCTCACTGGTATTTCCGATATCTCCCCGTTTGGCATCGGCAATGATCAGCTGCTGCGGGTAACGTTGGCGAATGTAGGCCACCGTTTTCTCAAATGCGAGCCATCCTTTCACACCGGTGCTTTCATAGAAAGCCAGGTTGGGTTTGTACGCAACACAATAGGGAGCTGTAGCATCAATGATGCCCTTGTTGAATGTATAGAGCGGATCGTCTGAATCGAGCAGATGTTCCGGAATTTTTTCGATATCGCTGTCGAGTCCCACGCAAAGGAAGGATTGTTTTTTATGTATCTGCTCAAAAAGTTGTTGTTTTGTCATATCTGTTATTTATAGATCCGCTTCTTTCATTCTTTCAGCATTTTCGCTGACCATCAGCTGATCAATCACCCCCTGGATATCTCCGTCCATGAAGGCAGCGAGATTGTATANNGGTGTAATTGATCCGATGATCGGTGATGCGTCCCTGCGGATAGTTGTAGGTGCGTATCTTGGCAGATCGGTCGCCCGTCGACACCATGGTCTTCCTGCGCGAAGCCACGTCACCCTGTCGCTTGGTGAGCTCCATGTCGTAGAGTTTTGTACGAAGCATCTGCATGGCCAGTTCCCTGTTTTGTAGTTGCGAACGTGCTTGTTGACAGACCACCACAATGCCGGTGGGCTTGTGTGTGAGCTGTACCTTGGTTTCCACCTTGTTCACATTCTGACCCCCAGCGCCGCTCGAGCGGGCCGTATGGAAGTCAATGTCGGCCGGATTGAGATCCACGTCAAACTCCTCGGCCTCGGGCAACACGGCCACTGTGGCCGCCGAAGTATGAACCCGACCCTGTGTTTCTGTTTGCGGGACCCGTTGCACACGGTGTACGCCCGACTCATACTTTAAAGTACCATATACGTCGGTGCCGGATACCTTGAAGATAACCTCCTTGTATCCGCCGGATGTTCCCTCTGTAAAGCTGACCAGTTCGGTTTTCCATCCCTTGCCTTCACAATAGCGGGTGTACATCTTGTAGAGATCTCCGGCAAAAATAGCGGCCTCATCGCCTCCGGTACCGCCACGGATCTCCATCACCACATTCTTCTCATCCTCCGGGTCTGCCGGGATAAGCAATATTTTTATTTGTTCTTCCAGTTGAGGCAACAATCCGGTATTAAGAGAAAGCTCCTCATTGGCAAGCTGACGCAGATCGGCATCCGATTCGTTATCGAGTATATGTCTGGCTTCTGAAATTCCATCCAGTGCATTTTTGTACTGATTACGCACCNNCCACAATCTTTCCCAGCTCGCTGTACTCCTTGTTCAGTTTCACGTATCGCTCCATGTCCGATATCACGGCCGGATCGGTGATCAACGTACCTATTTCTTCGAACCGGGAGACAAGGTGCAGCAGTTTCTCCAGTAATGAATTGTCTGACATAAATGTAGGATCTTATTTTTTCAGAGAAACTTGAAACGGCCAAACTCGCTCTCGATGACCAGTTCCCGTACATGTGACTTCTCTACATGACCGATGATCCGGGCGTCGACACGGAATGATTTGGAAATTTCGATCACTTTAGCTGCATGTTCTTCAGAAAGATAAAGTTCCATCCGATGCCCCATGTTGAATACTTTGTACATCTCCTTCCAATCGGTGCCCGATTGTTTTTGAATGAGATCGAAGAGGGGAGGAACAGGGAAAAGTCGATCCTTTACCACCTTCAGGTTATCTCCCAGAAAGTGCAGGATTTTGGTCTGTGCCCCTCCGGAGCAGTGGATCATCCCATGAATGTCCTCTTTCAACTCTCTGATTATCTGTGATATGATTGGAGCATAGGTGCGGGTGGGGGAGAGTACCAGCTTTCCGGCTTCCATGCCCAATTCCTCAATCTCATCTGTCAGACGCAGTCCGCCTGAATAAACCAGATCGGCAGGTATGGATGCATCATAACTCTCCGGGTATTTTTGTGCCAGATAGTTGGCGAACACATCGTGTCGTGCCGATGTGAGCCCGTTGCTGCCCATACCGCCGTTGTATTCTTTTTCATAACTGGCTTGTCCCGATGAAGAAAGTCCAACAATCACATCACCAGCCTGAATGCGGGCGTTGTCGATCACATCTGCACGCTTCATACGGCAGGTGACTGTACTGTCCACGATAATCGTCCTTACCAGATCTCCTACATCTGCCGTTTCACCGCCCGTAGGATATATATGAACACCCAGCGAGGAAAGTTCTTCACACAATTCGTTGGTACTGTTAATAATCGTAGAAATTACTTCTCCAGGAATCAGGTTTTTATTCCGACCAATGGTGGAGGAAACCAGGATGTTATCAGTGGCACCTACACATAGCAGGTCGTCTACGTTCATGATCAGCGCATCCTGGGCAATTCCTTTCCATACGGAAAGATCGCCAGTCTCACGCCAGTAAACATAGGCCAGAGACGATTTTGTACCGGCACCATCGGCGTGCATGATGTTGCAGTAAGCAGGATCATTTCCCAGGTAATCCGGAATGATTTTACAAAATGCCTTCGGAAATATTCCTTTATCAATATTCCTGATGGCGTTGTGCACATCTTCTTTCGATGCGGAAACACCACGCTGATTGTATCGTTGATTGCTCATATTGGCATCGTATGAAAATAATATGCAAAGATAGTAAATATTCACGTGCAGTTATCAGCAGTGAGCAGTCAGCTATCAGCTTTTTTAAGGGAAAGTATGAAATTTACAGCAATTTGGATAATCAGCCGCAACGTGGTAATGTTTTGAAAAGATTTATTTGTCCTATAATAACTATTATGTTTAATTAGATTTCCTTTATGTTGATTATCTCATAAAAAGAATCTCCTATTCTGCCTCCAACAGAAAAGAGCGGCATCTTTTCAGGTGCCGCTCTTGTATGCGTCTCTTCAATTATTATTGAATTTGCATCAGAGATTCAGTTCTTTTTCTACTTTATCCAGCTCTGCTGCTTTATCAATGCCCATGCTGCTCAGATTGTAATACACGTTGCGTAGTTTAAGCAATGCTGATTCAAGTTCATGTTTTTCAGCGCTGCGTGCTCTGAGTAGTTCAGTATATTTTTCGAGCGAAGGCAGAGATTTCTGATAAAAATCAATGGTGATCTTATCATTGGCTACCTGCTGTTGTCTATCAGAGAGCATGGCTGTTTTTTCTTTCAGCTCCTGTGCCTGGAGAATATAGTTCACAGCGATTGCTTCGAGTGCTCTTTCGCAGTTGGGATCCTGCGTCAGCGCTTTGGTATATTCGGCTTCAGCGGCGGCAAAATCACCCTTTTCTGCCAGCAATGCGCCTTTCACGCTATTCAGATCACAGGCATTGGCCGGATCGTTGTTGATGGCCTGATCCAGATAATCCATTGCCTTCCGTGTGTCTCCCTGACGGATAAAGACATTGATCAGATTGGGAATGAAGTATTTACTACTTGGGAATCTTTCAGCGCCCAGATTCAATGTTTCAAGATATTTAACTGTATCCCCCAGGTTCATGTATTCGCTGGCCATCAGTTCATAAATATCGCTTTCCTTGTAAGCGCTGTTCTCAATGAAAGGCTCTTTGGCAGCCCGCTCCAGCATACTTAATGCTCTTTTATGATCTTCTGCCTGAATGGCTGTGATGATGGCGTAATATTTGATGGTTTGAAAGGTGCTGTCTATCACGAATGCGTCTTTCTGACCTTCATACATCGGAAGTGAAGGGATATCCCAGTAAATCTGGAAGAAATCGGTGGCTTTCTTATAGTTACGTTGCTCGTTATAATAAACTCCGCCATTGATGTAAAAAGGATGATTTGCACGGAGAATACCGGCAATGTCTTTCCGGAATCTNNTTCTTTACCTTGCCTTTTTCATCGGGAAGTTCTCCCAGTGAGTCGGCTTTCAGGTATGGCGTATAGGAGTCGTAGAGACCGTCGTACATGGTTTTATCGTTTGCTGCCTTGCCGAGCATGGCATTCGTTCTTTCGTTATCGAAAGCCTTATTGCCAATGTCGCCCATTATCTTCCAGGTCTCCGCATCATTGGCCGTCTCTGCATGGGTTGATGCTTGCTTGACCAGCGTACGGGCCTCATTTAAATCATTACGCCCCAATGCTCTTTTGGCGTCTTTTATTGCCGATTTTTGTGCAAAGATGCTCCCAGCAGAAAATACGGCAATCATAGTAAGGAATAAGATTCTTCTCATTTTACTCATTGTTTAAATGTGATTAAATTGATTTTATTTCAAATTTACTTGTTATTGACTTTGACTGATAGATTACAAAAAGTTTAAAATGGAAATTTATTCCTCGCCGTCGGATGTGTCATGTTGGTCGCCGGCTTCTTCAGATTCAGATGGAATCTCCTCATCCAACTCCTCCCTGTTGACTTTGCAAACTGAAGCGATCTCATCGTTTCTTTTTTCCAAATTGATGAGGCGTACCCCCTGCGTAGCCCGTCCCATGATGCGAATATCGGAAATATTCAGACGTATGGTAATGCCTGATTTGTTAATTATCATTAAATCATTATCGTCCGATACACTCTTGATAGCCACAAGTTTGCCTGTTTTGTCTGTAACATTCAGTGTTTTAACACCTTTGCCCCCTCTACGGGTAATGCGATAGACCGCTTCCCCGTCTTCATCATCGAGCCGGGTCCTTTTGCCGTAACCTTGTTCCGACACCACCATGATTGTATTTTCAGAACGTGGTTCCATACAAATCATGCCGATCACGCAATCTTCCCCGTCTTCGTCGAGAGTCATCCCTCTCACACCGGTTGCAGTACGTCCCATCGGTCGCACATCTTCTTCCTGAAAGCGAATGGCACGTCCGTTTCGGTTTGCCATGATTACATGCTGATTGCCACCAGTCAATCGTACCGATATCACCTGATCCTCTTCCCGGATGGTAATGGCATTCACCCCATTTTGTCTGGGTCTTGAGTATGCCTCGAGCAGGGTTTTTTTCACAACACCTTCTTTGGTACAGAAAAGCAGGTAGTGCGAATTGATGTATTCCTGATCTGTGAGTGTATCTACCCGCACAAACGCCGTAACGCTGTCGTCCGGATCAATATTCAGCAGGTTTTGGATCGCCCTTCCTTTGGAGTTTTTTGTTCCCTCAGGGATTTCAAAAACACGCAGCCAGTAACATTTACCTTTTTGGGTAAAGAAAAGCATGTAGTTGTGTGTGGTGGCCGGGTAAATGTATTCCACGAAATCTTCCTCCCTGGTATCGCTCCCTTTAGCCCCTACTCCTCCCCGGTTCTGGGTATGAAAGTCTGTCAGCGGAGTCCGCTTAATATAGCCTAGGTGTGAGATGGTGATCACCATCTCGTCGTCGGCATAAAAATCTTCCGGATTCATCTCCTCGGAAGAGAAAATAATCTCGGAGCGACGGGCGTCGCCATACTTGTCGCGAATTTCAATCAGCTCATCCTTGATCACCTGCATGCGCAATCCCTCGTCGTTCAAAATCGCATTCAGACGCGCTATTAGCTTCTGTATCTCGTCGTATTCGGCATGGAGTTTATCCTGCTCCAGTCCCGTCAGCTGCCTTAACCGCATCTCCACAATTGCACGCGACTGTATGTCGCTGAGTGCAAAACGTTCCATCAGACGTTGAATAGCTTCCTGGGGTGTGGATGAACCGCGAATGATGGCGATCACCTCATCGATGTTGTCCGATGCAATGATCAGTCCTTCGAGTATGTGAGCACGTTCCTCTGCCTTACGCAGTTCATAACGGGTACGACGGATGACCACGTCGTGCCGGTGATCCACGAACAGCTGGATCATCCGTTTGAGGGTCAGCAGTTCGGGTCGTCCCTTTACCAGCGCGATGTTATTCACGCTGAAAGAGGATTGCAATGCGGTGAGTTTATAAAGTTTGTTGAGTACGATGTTCGCGTTGCCATCACGTTTGATATCCACCACGATGCGCATGCCATCGCGATCGGACTCATCATTGACATTGGAAATACCTTCGATCTTTTTTTCATTTACCAGATCGGCAATGTACTTGATGAGTTCGGCCTTATTCACCAGGTAGGGAATCTCGGAGATGACAATCTTGTCGTGTGTCTTTCCCGATTCAATCTCTGCTTTGCCACGCATCACAATGCGTCCCCTGCCTGTTTCAAATGCCTCTTCAACCCCTTTATAACCGTAAATGTAGGCGCCAGTGGGGAAGTCGGGAGCTTTGATATAATGCATCAAACCCTTGGTGTCGATCTCGTTATCATCGATATAAGCGATGATGCCATTCACACACTCTGTGAGATTGTGGGGTGCCATATTGGTAGCCATCCCGACCGCAATACCCGATGATCCGTTCATCAGCAGGTTGGGAATGCGGGTGGGAAGCACGGTGGGCTCCTGCAGGGTATCGTCGAAATTCAGTTGAAAATCGACCGTCTCCTTGTCTATGTCCCGCAACATCTCTTCCGCGAGCCTGTTCAGCCTTGCCTCGGTATAACGCATGGCTGCGGGACTATCACCATCCACACTACCCATGTTTCCCTGGCCGTCAACCAGCGTGTAGCGCATGCTCCACTCCTGCGCCAGTCGCACCATCGCGCCATATACGGAGGAGTCGCCGTGTGGGTGATACTTACCCAATACTTCACCGACGATTCTGGCCGATTTCTTGTGGGGTTTGTCGGGGGTGTTGCCCAGTTCCGACATACCGAATAAAATGCGGCGGTGCACCGGTTTAAAGCCATCACGCACATCGGGCAGGGCGCGGGAAACGATCACCGACATCGAATAATCGATGTACGATGATTTCATTTCATCTTCGATATTAATCTTGATGATTCTGTCTTCCTGATCAATCATATTAAAATGTGATTATTCTCTTCAATAATTTTATTATATGCAGCTCACTATCAGGTAAATAATTGTTTTCAAATTTTTACCTTTTCACTACACTAAGATACTGCTTTCCTTTGAATTTAACAAAAAAACAGAGAGACAATTGCTCTCTGTTTTAATCTTTTTTATGTGGTTGATTGTCCGTGACAATTTTTGTATTTTTTCCCGCTTCCACAAGGACAGGGATCGTTGCGTCCCACCTTTTTTTCCACGCGGATCGGCTCCAGTTTCTGTGGTTGTCGCGGCGGCTGCGCTCCGTTATTCTCTCCCCTTCCAGGTGCGAGACTTTCGGTATCATCTTTTTGGGTACGGTAACGGCTGTAATCTGTCTTTTGCTCCGGAGCAGCCTGACGTACTCCGGCAGGATCCTGCACCGGTATCTGGCCCCTCATGAGGATAGAAACAGCTTTCGAATTCACATCGTTGATCATTTCCCGGAAAAGATTGAATGACTCCAACTTGTAGATCAGTAACGGATCTTTCTGCTCATAGCTGGCATTCTGTACAGATTGCCGCAATTCATCCATTTCGCGCAGGTGCTCTTTCCAGTCTTCGTCGATGGTGTGTAGCAGGATCGACTTTTCAAAGGCCTTTACCAACGCCTTGGAGTTTGTTTCATAGGCCTCCTTCAGGTTGCAGGCAATGTTATAAACTCTTTTTCCGTCGGTAATGGGAATGAGAATATTTTCATACATGGCCCCCTGATTTTCATAAACCTGCTTAATGACCGGTTGGGCTATTTCCGCCAACCTTTCTGTCTTCCGTTTAAATGTTTCAAACGCTTTTTCCGTGACAGCCTCCACCTGTTCCTGCTGTTTGAGTCCTTTCATATCAATCTCCTTGAAAGGAACCTCAAGCGCCATCACGCGTAACAGCTCGAGTTTCATGCCCTGATAATCATCTTCGTTTGATTCCACGATGTTACGGGCAGTCTCCGTGATCATGCCGGCTACATCATTGTCTATTCGTTCCCCCATCAGCGCGTGGCGACGTCGTTTATAGATCACCTCCCGCTGTGAGTTCATCACGTCATCGTACTCCAGCAAACGTTTTCGAATGCCGAAGTTATTTTCCTCCACCTTTTTCTGTGCACGTTCCACCGACTTGCTCAACATGCTGTGCTCCAGTACATCACCCTCCTTGAATCCCATCCGGTCCATCAACCCGGCAATGCGTTCGGTGGCAAAGAGCCGCATCAGATCGTCCTCCAGTGAGACAAAAAAGACCGATGAGCCTGGATCACCCTGGCGTCCTGCACGTCCGCGTAGCTGCCTGTCCACACGGCGCGATTCGTGCCGTTCCGTCCCAATAATGGCCAAACCGCCCGCGGACTTTACTTCAGGCGAAAGCTTGATGTCGGTACCGCGACCAGCCATGTTGGTGGCAATGGTCACCACGCCGCTTTGCCCTGCGTTGGCTACAATCTCGGCCTCTCGCTGGTGAAGCTTGGCATTCAGCACATTGTGTTTTATTTTTCGCAGCGCAAGCATGCGGCTCAGCAACTCGGAGATTTCCACGGAAGTAGTACCCACCAGTACCGGGCGACCGGCATTGATAAGTTTCTCTATCTCTTCGATGACAGCGGTATATTTTTCACGCTTCGTCTTATAAATGCGGTCATTCTGGTCGTCGCGGACAATCGGCTTGTTGGTCGGTATGACCACCACATCCAGCTTGTAGATATCCCAGAATTCACCCGCTTCGGTTTCGGCAGTACCGGTCATACCGGCCAGCTTGCCGTACATACGGAAAAAATTCTGCAGGGTAATGGTGGCAAATGTTTGCGTGGCAGCCTCTACCTTCACCCGTTCCTTTGCTTCGATGGCCTGATGCAGGCCGTCGGAGTAACGGCGGCCTTCCATCACACGCCCGGTCTGCTCGTCTACGATCTTCACCTTGTTGTCGATCACCACATACTCGTCGTCCTTATCAAAAAGAGTATATGCTTTCAATAGCTGGTTTACGGTATGCACCCGCTCAGACTTGATGGCGTAGTTCTGCAACAGCTCGTCTTTTTTTACGGCTTTCTCCTCATCGGTGCCGGCTGAATGTTCCAGTTCCGACAACTGGGAAGCGATATCGGGCAAAATGAAGAACTGGGGGTCGTCCGATTTGCCGGTCAGCATGTCAATCCCCTTATCGGTCAGTTCGATGCTGTGCTGTTTCTCGTCGATCACAAAATAGAGCGGGTCGGTCGCTATGTGCATATTGCGCATCTGCTCCTGCATATAAAATGCTTCGGTCTTGAGCATGGCGGCCCTTACACCCTGCTCACTGAGAAACTTGATCAGTGGCTGATATTTAGGCATCCCTTTGTAAGAGCGGAAAAGCAGCAGGGCGCCTTCTTCCTGTTCTTTCGGATCGGATGAAGTCATCTTGGATTTTGCTTCAGCCAGCAGGCGTGTCGTAAAGTCACGCTGGGCCTTCACAATTACCTCCACGCGGGGGCGGAAGAGATCAAAAAGCTGGTCGTCACCCTTGGGCACCGGCCCGGAGATGATCAACGGAGTACGTGCATCGTCAATCAGTACGGAGTCCACCTCATCTACGATGGCATAGTTGTGTTTCCGCTGCACCAGATCTTTGGGCGAGACAGCCATGTTGTCGCGCAGGTAATCGAAACCAAACTCGTTGTTGGTACCAAAGGTGATGTCTGCTTCGTAGGCTTTGCGGCGGGCATCGGAGTTGGGTTCATGCTTGTCGATGCAATCGACAGAGAGACCGTGAAACATGTACATCGGTCCCATCCACTCAGAGTCACGCTTCGACAGGTAATCGTTCACCGTCACCACATGTACACCTTGATGTGTGAGGGCATTCAGGAACACCGGTAGCGTAGCGACCAGCGTCTTTCCTTCACCCGTGGCCATCTCGGCAATCTTCCCCTGATGCAGCACCACGCCGCCGAAGAGCTGTACATCATAATGGATCATGTCCCATATGATCTCGTTGCCACCAGCTACCCAGTGGTTCTGATAGATGGCCTTCTCGCCCTCAATGCGGACAAAATCGTGCGAAGCAGCCAAATCACGGTCGAAGCTGGTTGCTGTAACTATGATTTCATTATTTTCTGTGAAGCGCCGTGCGGTTTCTTTCATGATGGAGAAAGCATCCGGCAGTATTTCATTCAGTGCCTTCTCATATTTTTCGGTGATATCTTTCTCCAGCTTGTCGATCTGATTCCAGACGGCTTCACGCTCATCCAGGTCGACCTCTTCCATGCCGGTTTTCAGTTTCTCAATCTCCTCCCTTTCCGTTGTTACCTGCTCCCGGATAAAATTTTCCAGTTCTTTGGTCCTTTCGCGAAGACCGTCGTTTGAAAGCTGTTCAATGGCAGCGTAAGCTTCCTTGACCCGCTTTACAACCGGATTTATTTCGTTCAGGTCACGTTGAGCCTTGTTACCGAATATTTTTGAAATGATGTCGTTAAATCCCATATTCTGTTGTGTATGTTGTCTTTATTTATTGCGGAAAACATCCATTGCATCCGCTGTTGAATAATCTCATTTTTGATTGTTCACTGTTAAAACAGTTCCTTCAGAATTTCTCCGCGGGCAGCATTGGGAGCCCTTATGCGCAGACGGTAAGCTACGCTGGGAGCTATCTCTGTGGCATCGATGGTTCGTTCAATCTTTTCGGGTTTGATGTCGCTGCCAAAGAAGATTACCGGGGAGACAACGGCATTGTGCCGTACCCGGTGTGTATCGGGAGACTGCGGCTCGATCCCCCGCCAGCCCGGCTGTAATTCCAGGAACAGGTCACCCGATATCCCTTTATAATAGCCATTCCGGTAAAACTGTACATTTGCGTTATACGCACCGTGCAGCATCTGATGCGAAGTGATCACATCCTGTACACCGGCGGACTGGACAAGGAACTCGGCAGCTTTTTGTTGAAACTCTGCCAGATCAATTTTCTTGTCTTCGAGCAGTTTCCTGTCAAAAAAGATTTGTCCATCGTAATATTTTTTTATCCATTGCTCCCGGCCATAGAGTGCCATCAGGTACATGTTAAGTAGTGCCTGGCTTCGGTCGGGATAAAAATCGCCGCCCGCCGTGAGCATGCCATCGGGAAGAAGCTCCTGTTCTACGAAGTAGCCGGTAGAAACCACAAAGATCAACGCATTCCTGATTCCTACGGTCGCCTCAATGGCATCCAGCAATCTACCCAGTTCCTGATCAAGACGATGATAGGTATCCTGGATCTCTACTGAGTAATTCTGATCAAGTGCTTTCTCAAAATTCCCCGCGTAGAAAGTGAGCGCAAGGTAATCGGGATTCATCCTCTTTCCAAGAGAACCCGACTCCAGCATTCTGATGGCCATATCGTTCACCTCCTTGTTTACGTAGGGAGACTGCTTGAACAAACGAATATTGTCTTTTTTGTTCTGCCCCAGGAAGTGCTGAAAGCTATACCGGTTTATCGTGTAAGGAAAAGCATTGTATCTTGATATGTCGATGGCCGGACGCCAGGTGATGCTGGCTATCGCATTTGAAAGTGACTGGGCACTGCGGTTGTGCTGATCCACAATCAGCTGTTTGTTGCGGTAGAAGGTGGTGGTAGCCCATTTGCCTGTTACATCCTCAATCCAGTAGGCACCTCCGGCGGCATGCCCTCCGGAGGCAAGTGCCTGTGAAGCGTCGGGTGCAAAAGCATAAATATCGGATTGTCCACCGGATGCAATCTTCAGTTCATCGGCAATTGTGGAAACCTTTATTGGAAGGGGAGATCTCTTGTCGGACGTGAAATTGCCCAGGTAGTTGTCATCAAAAAAGGAAGATTCTTCCCTGTTCAGGTTTACCATGTATCTGTTTTCTGCCGTGATACCATGATAGGAAGGGTTGGCACCGGTAAAAATGGTGGTGATGGCGGAGGCTTTGTCCGGCTTCGGGAAATCGTAGAATACGTTATTATATACCAATCCATTGGAAAGCAGCCGATTGAATCCCTTCTGTCCGAAAGTTTGTTTAAACATCTCCAGATAATCGCCCCGAAACTGGTCGATGGTGATTGCCACGACCAGCTTTGGGACCTCCGGTGTAGCATGTTGTGCAGTAAGCGTGGCGACCGAAAAGAGAGCCACCAAAGAAGATAATATCCTGATCATTATAATTAATACCTGTCGTTTACCGATTCATTGACCCCATCCCGCCTTGAGATACCTACTCGATCTGAATCGCTTGTCTTTACGTCTTTTTTTTCTCCATACAAGCAGATTTGTACCCGATCTGAGCCAAAAAATCATTGAGAACGGGATCGTTGCTGCCGGCAATGTTTGTGGTATCAGCCACCACAATAACAGAAAAAGCGTTAATAGTGCAAAGTTAATGAAATGGTAGAAATAAACGATGTTCTTTGCTGAATTTAGCCAAAATAATAAGGCAGCAATCAGTGAAAACAGGTTTAGCCAGACAAAATTCCAGTTGGGTATCATGGCGGGATGTTCGGAAAAGAACATCAGAAAAAAGAGAACGATACCCCCCAGTCCGGCGGCTCCGAAAAGGATTGTATCATACAACAAGGTAAACTTCGTTGTATTGAGTTTGATTAGTTGAAAAAGGCTGATCAAAAGGGTCAGCGCCAACAGTATGATGGCTGTGACAAAGGGAGTGAACGGCGTCACCGCTTTTGGATGGTTTCTTTCAATATCCCGTTCCAATACAACATGCCGGTTCTTTACCAGGGAATAACGCACTGTATCGTTTTCCTGAATGAAGGCACCACCGAATGAGTCCATCAGATAACGGGGAATAAACATCTTCTCCCGTACATCGATAGTCCGGTCGGCTTCGTTGCCAATGACCAGGTCGATGCCAAACAGTAGCCACGGATAATCTCTCACGCATTCATGTACCAGGTCGCGGTATGTTTGCTCATGTAATGTGGGCTCATAAAGGATTTTGCCCTCACTCTGATTCTCTACCATGTCACGGGGACGGGTGGCGCAGTTATCGTAAAAAAAATTGTACCGGTATTCTCTGTTCTCCGGTAGTGCGTTACTGGAGAGCGCCTCGTAGAGCTGTTGTTTTTTCTCGGGAGAGAGATTCAATTCCTGCATAATTACCTCTTGCCCCTTATAACCATACTCCGAGAGAAAATCCTCAAAAGAGGTCACTCCCAGGATGTAATCCGTCTCTCCCTTTACAAAGTGGTAGATGAAGTTGGGTTGTGAAGAATCGAAGAAACCGTAGTTGAAGACAGCATTCACGCCTGTTGAATCGTCCTGCACAAGAATGGCGGTATGGCCAAACAGTGCATATACGGCTCCGTGCCATGGGGAGGCAGTAAGCAGACTTATTTTGGCATTATCGTTCAATTGCATCTGAGCGGGTGCCTTAGGAACAAAAAGTGAAAGCAGCAGAAGCAATACTGCCGGAATTAGTCGTTTCATTGGGTCTCATTTATCAATTGCGAAAGAACCATTGAGTGACAAAAATAGACAAAATTCCGCGAACTTCATGCGTATACAACAGAAAAACGGCGATCTGCTATGATCGCCGTTCACACAACACCCTTTTTTGGGGAGTTATTTTTTCTTATTTCTATTTCCGTAGCGGTTCATGAACTTGTCGACACGTCCTGCCGTATCCACCAGTTTTTGTTTTCCGGTGTAGAAAGGATGGGATGCACTCGTGATCTCGAGCTTCACCAACGGGTAAGTAACACCGTCAATTTCAATTGTATCCTTCGCATTGATTGTGGAACGTGAGATAAAAATCTCTTCGTTCGACATATCTTTGAAGACAACCGGGCGGTAATTGTTGGGATGAATTTCTTTCTTCATATCTTTTATTTTTTTCGTCTCAATTTTCGGTTGGCAAAGATAGTACAATCCTTCATAATAAAAAAATAAATGGGTTTCTTTTTTATTTTGTCGGGATTATTTGTTAATTTGCGTTTCAATTTGCATCAATGAGTTCAACATGAGGGTAGAAATTATTTCCATCGGAGACGAATTACTCATCGGACAGGTTGTGAACAGCAATGCCGCATGGATGGGGCGAGAACTGACACAACAGGGTTTCAACATCACGGCCGTCACCTCCGTGGGAGATCAGGGTGACGACATCATCCGGGCAATCGATCACGCCTTCGGGCGGGCCGACATCATACTGCTTACCGGCGGTGTGGGACCGACGACCGACGACATCACCAAACATACGCTATGCCGGTATTTTCATACCGCCCTGGAGTTTAATGATGACGTGTTGCAGCAAATAGAATCTCTTTTCTTAAAAAGAAACATCCAGCTGAATCAACTCACCCGCAAACAGGCGTATGTGCCGGTGGGTGCCACCGTGATACAGAACAAGGTAGGCACCGCACCCATACTCTGGTTCAGGAAAGAGGAAAAGGTACTGATATCCATGCCGGGGGTTCCTTTTGAAATGAGAACAACCATGCTGGACGATATCATCCCGCGTTTACAGGCAGAATTTCAGGCGGACCGGTATCTGCAACGCACCTACCTTGTCTCAGGCATCACCGAGTCGGCTCTGGCCACCCGTCTTGCCGGATTCGAGACCCTGCTTCCTGCAGGGTTTACGCTGGCCTATCTTCCCTCTTTTGGTTTTGTCCGGTTGCGATTATCGGTATGGGGTGAAACGCGTAAACCGGAAATGAAACAACAGGGACGCAAGCTGAAGCTACTCCTGGGCAAAGAGTTTGTCGCCCGAAGCGAGAAAAGGATTGAAGCACTCCTCGGAGAAAAACTGCGCAAGCAACAGCTCACGGTCTCCACAGCCGAAAGCTGTACCGGTGGCTACATTGCACATCTGATTACCGCCGTGCCGGGAGCTTCGGACTACTTTGAAGGCAGCATCGTGTCATACGACAATCGCATCAAGGAAGAGTTGTTGGATGTAGATAAACAAACAATCGAAAGAGATGGGGCTGTAAGCCGGGAAGTGGTGGAGCAGATGGCGCGGAACGTCGCCTGTAAGTTCAATACCGAATGTAGCATTGCTGTCTCCGGCATCATGGGCCCCGAGGGAGGGACACGGGAGAAGCCGGTAGGGACAGTCTGGATATGTACGAAACATGCAAATGAATTAAACTCCGTGGAGTACCACGTTGGCAGTAGCCGCGAAGAAAACATAGAACGTACGGCCAACCTGGCCATTATTCAGTTGCTGAAAATGGTCACCCCAAAAGGAGAGAATCAGATGGATGTGAAGCCACAATAAGGCACCAGCACTTCCGGGATGCGTATTCCGGAAGGAGTTTGATTATTTTCCAGCAGGGCTGCCATAATGCGGGGTAAGGCAAGTGCACTGCCATTCAGTGTATGACAAAGCTGTGTCTTGCGGTCGGCATCGCGATAACGGCACTTAAGCCGGTTGGCCTGGAAATTTTCAAAATTGGACACGGAGCTCACCTCGAGCCATCGTTGCTGCGCGGCAGAGTATACTTCAAAATCGAATGTCAGCGCAGAGGTAAAACTCATGTCGCCGCCACAAAGACGGAGTATGCGCCAGGGCAATTCCAGTTTTTCTACCAGTGACTCCACATGACGGACCATCTCTTCAAGCCTTTCGTAAGAATGTTCCGGTTTATCGATGCAAACAATCTCCACTTTGTCGAACTGATGCAGTCTGTTTAGCCCTCGTACATCTTTCCCATAAGAGCCCGCTTCACGACGGAAACAGGCGGAATAAGCCGTATTTTTCAGCGGCAGCTCTTTTTCATCGATGATCACGTCGCGGTACATATTTGTGACGGGCACCTCGGCTGTAGGAATCAGATAGAGGTCGTCCAAAGTCGCATGGTACATCTGTCCCTCTTTGTCGGGCAGTTGGCCGGTACCAAACCCGGAGTCGCTGTTAACCACATAAGGCGGCTGCACTTCCAGAAAGCCGGCATCGCGGGCACTATCCAGAAAGAAATTAATCAATGCCCGTTGCAGACGGGCTCCCTTGCCTTTATAGACCGGGAATCCTGCTCCGGTAATCTTCACACCCAACTCAAAGTCGATGAGGTCATATTTTTTTGCCAGTTCCCAGTGCGGCAGTGCATCTTCGGACAACACCGGCATCACTCCACCGGTTTTCTCAACAACATTGTCATCCGCTCCTTTTCCCTCTGGCACCGATTCATGAGGGAGGTTGGGGACTGTAACCAGCAACTCCTCAATTTTGGTTGCCGCAGCTTTTAAAGCCTCCTCCAGTTGTTTGGCGGATTCTTTCAGCGCAACCACCTTCTCGCGAGCCGTTGCAGCCTCCTCCTTCTTTCCCTCTTTCATAAGGAACCCGATGGAACGCGACAGTGCATTGATCTCTCCCAATATGGTGTCGAGTGATGTTTGTGTACTGCGTCTTATTTCATCGGAGGCAATTATCTGTGAGACTGTATCCTTTGCATCGAAATGTTTTTTCGACAGGCGTTGAACTACTTCTTCGGGATTATCGTTGATTACTTTTAGTGTGAGCATAGAAAAATTCACGAAACGTTTTTAACTCTTTTCCGTGCGCAAAGATATAAAAAATATCAACGCAACTAAATGGGTGGCTGTCTATATTTTGTCAGCCACATTGTTGCATAAATTCACGTCAGTACCCGGTAAAGTTCAATTAAAATAGTTGAAAGTGGAGCGTTTCGCGCAACTCCCTCTCTTTTTGCTTTTTATGACGATAATAACGGGACACATAATAAGCAAACCCGGCAAAAACGCCCACCATCACAATGTCTTTGATTGTACTATTCTTCATGATCACTACGTTGTTTATTTCCTATAACAAAAAAAATGTAATTAGGTTTTACAGGTAAGATGCAAAAACGGGAAAAAAGCTGCACCGAAAGCGGAAAAAGTTTTTTCTGGAACCATTTTACGCATTTTCTGATAATGCAATGTGAAATATGTTGGCCGTGCTCTCCGTGACCCTAAACCGATCATCGGAACGTTCTCCCACAATCCAGACGATCTCCTCGCCCGATAGCAGCACCCAGACATCTTCTTTATCTTTCAAATTAAATTTACGGTTTGTGAAGTAGTCACTCAACTTCTTCCTGCCTTTCATGCCAAAAGGTATAAACCAGTCGCCCTGCTGCCATTTACGGAGGGTGAGCGGGAACTTCAGCCGGTCATAATCGGCATAAAGGAAGCGCTTGTCGCGTTGAATGCCGACTGGCAAAGACAAGGTACGAAAGGTGAGATGCAGCGGGTTGAAGATCTCTTCGGTCTGCGTTTCAATCAGGAAAGTCCGATCCGTTGCAGCAACATCGGGTATCCGGTCGATGAGGAAGTAATCACGGTCTTTGATCACCCTGTATGGCTCTGCATAAAAGATCTTTCCCGGTTCGGCATCCATGCTTTTGCAAATATCCCGTATGGGAGACGGGCCAAACCCCATCGGCGTAAGCAGTTCAAACAGGACCGACTGGGGAGAGGGTGTCTTGCGCAGTGTCTGAATATCGATTCTATTGTGCTTGAAAACGTTCTCTATCGATTCTCTTACAGAGGCACTGTATACCTTTTCAGCTTCTGCCACCTGCTGCGTGGTACGATAAATAGTTTCCTTCACCGACGGATTCAGTTCCTCGAGGAGGGGGATAACATGCAGGCGGAGCGCGTTTCTGAGATATAAATCATCGTTGTTGGTGCTGTCAGTCATGTATGGGATGTCGCGCTCTGCCATGTACCGTGCAATCTCTTCGCGCGAAACACACAACAATGGTCTCACCACCCGGTTATTTTTTGGCGAGATGCCGGTCAGCCCTTTGATGCCAGTGCCTCGAATAAGATTCAGCAGTACCGTCTCCACCGAGTCATCCCTGTGATGTGCCACGGCGATGGCCGCTGCATCGTATTGTAACCGCATCATCTCAAACCAGCGGTAACGCAGTTCACGGGCAGACATTTCGATGGATATCTTTTTATCGGATGCATACTGCCGGGTATCGAAATCGACCGAGACAAAAGGAACATCCACACCTTTGCACCATCTTTTTACGAACTCTTCATCCCTGTCCGATTCCTCTCCCCGGAGATGAAAGTTGCAATGGGCAGCCACACACCGGTAACCCAGCAAGGTGAGTATATCGAGCAACGCCATGGAGTCCATTCCCCCGCTCAGGCCGACGATGACGGGGACCTCCGTGGAGAGCAGATTCTCTTTCTCTATGAATGAACGAATCGTGTCAATCATCTTTTTGGGCAATCACTATAGTGAAAACAAAAGTACGAAATTAATTCTTTACCCGAAAACAGGACCAAATTGCCATAAAAAGTGTATTTTTGTGCTTAATATTAATGGTTAAGTGTTTTTGCAAGATGATAGAAAAGATTGAAGCTCTCCTTTCCGAAATAGAGCACTTGACAGTATCTACTGTCGACGAACTGGAGGCAGCACGCATCAAATACCTGAGTAAAAAGGGTATTATTTCCACGCTGATGGACGATTTCCGTACAGTACCGGCTGAGCAGAAAAGGGAGATGGGCATGCGTATGAACGAACTAAAGCAGAAAGCCACAGAGAAAATTCAAACGCTGAAAGAACAGTTCGATCACAGTCATCCAGCCATCGCAGAAATCGATCTTTCCCGCACTGCCTATCCCGTTTCATTGGGTACACGACATCCGATATCGATCGTCAAAGAAGAGATCGCAGATATCTTCAAGCGACTCGGCTTCTCCATTGCGGAAGGACCGGAGGTGGAGGACGACTGGCATGTATTCTCGTCACTGAACTTTGCAGAGGATCATCCCGCCCGCGACATGCAGGATACCTTCTTCATACAGCACGATCCCCAGATTGTATTACGCACACATACCTCGTCGGTGCAGACGCGCGTGATGGAAAAGACGGAACCGCCCATCCGCATCATCTGCCCGGGTCGTGTATACAGGAATGAGGCAATCTCCTACCGGGCCCACTGCTTTTTTCACCAGGTAGAGGCTTTGTATATCGATAAGGATGTTTCGTTTGCCGACCTGAAGCAGGCGCTGCTTTTCTTTGCCAAGGAGATGTTCGGCGAACATACCCGCATCAGGCTGCGTCCCTCCTATTTCCCGTTTACCGAACCGAGCGCCGAGATGGATATCTCCTGCAATATCTGCGGAGGAAAAGGATGCCCCTTCTGTAAACACACTGGGTGGGTAGAGATCCTGGGATGCGGCATGGTAGACCCCAACGTGCTGGAAAACTGCGGCATCGACAGCAAAATCTATTCCGGCTACGCATTGGGAATGGGTATTGAGCGTATTACAAACCTCAAGTATCAGGTAAAAGATTTGCGGATGTTCTCGGAGAACGACGTGCGTTTTCTGTCTCAATTCCAATCGGCCTACTGATATTTGCACTTCGTGCGTTACTACTGAATAATTTTACAACAATGGACATCAGATATTTTCTTCTTTCGACTTTTATTTTGGTTTCCACCTGTGTGCAGGCGCAAAAGACAACGCGTGTGAATGCCATTAAGGCCAATGATTATGGTGTGATTTACACACTTCCCAAGACATCGTTTGAGATCACATTGCTGATAAAAAAAAGCAGTTACCGGCGGGGTGATTTTTATCCTTATGCACAACGTTATCTGGGCATTGACAATCCGGTAATCGAAGACAGGGTTGTCTACACGCTCGAAGATATATCCGTTAAAAACAAAGGCATACCTGATAAGAACAACTCGTTTATGCTTCAATTTCAGCCCAAAAGCTTGGAGCCTTTTGTTTACCTGCGTGAGGACGGACTGATCGTCTCAATCAATACTGAACCGGAGAACGAGACAGAGGGAGAAAAATCGTTGCCTCAGGGAGAGAACGCCTCTGTGAACCCACGACGATTTCTTACTCAGGAAACACTCATGGCAGGGTCTGTAGCCAAGCAGGCTGAACTGGTAGCACGACAGATATTCGACCTGCGTCGCAGCCGTACCGACATCCTCACAGGTGAAGCAGAGAGCATGCCGCCCGACGGAAATGCTTACAAAGTGGTGATGGATGAAATAAATTTGCAGGAAAAGGCATTGACAGAGCTCTTTGCCGGCAGCCTGCAGACAGAGTACTTTGACCGTACCTATACCATTGTACCCGATGTGGAGAATATCGACAAAATGGTGGTAGCCCGCTTCTCTGCGAAGCTGGGCCCTGTGGATGCGGATGATCTTGCCGGGGAACCCATTCTGCTTTCGTTGCAAAATAAAACTCCAGAAGTCAATCTTCAATTGTCGGAACGTGATCTGAAGCGGCTGGAGACGAAACTCACCGAGGGAGTTGTGTACAATATCCCGGGAAGAGCTCTGCTGAATATCGAATTCAGAAACAAAACCATCACAGATATGGAAGCCGATGTCGTTCAGTATGGCTCACAGGATGTGCTGACCAAAAAAATGTTTGATAACATAAAGAAACCCATTCAGGTTTCCTTCTACCCGGAGTTGGGCGCCATAAAACAAATCATTCAGTAATGAAGAAAGGCAACATTTTATCAACCGCTTTACTGGCACTCTTTACAGCCGGTTTGATTTCTTCGTGCAACAATAAGGGAGGCAGAGAGAAGGAAGGGGAGATTGTGTATGACAGCATTATCGTAAAACAACAGATACCACTGCTTCATGAGAATGATACAACGTTGCCCTTTGCCGATGTGAGTGTCTCTTTTACCTATCCCGTAAAATTTCGTGACGAGGCGAGCCTGGCAAGATTACAGAAAATTTTTAAAGGTACCTTTTTCGGCAGCATGGAATTTGATGATCTGACGCCAGAGGTGGCCATGGATGAATATATCCGCAGATACAGCGAGCGTTACAAATCATTGTCGAACATGTACTATGAGGATAAAGCACGTCTGGAAGGCACTGTACCAGCTTGGTACTGGTATTATATGAATACCCGCAACAAGGTTGTGTTTCAGGATGATTCTCTGCTCAGCTATGCCGTTGAATACAGCGATTACGAGGGAGGAGCGCACGGATCGTATCGCATTACATACACCAACATCGACCTGAACAAGCTGGTGACCCTGACGGAGGAGGATCTTTTCGTACCGGACTACTATAGACCGCTCACGGAAAAAATTGTACAGGCTCTTATGCGAAGTTATGGGGTCAGTGAGCCCGATTCGCTTCTGACAAAAGGATTTTTTACCATCGAGGATATTGTTCCCAACAACAATTTCTGGATAAACGGGGAGGGTATTCACTACACCTACAATCAGTATGAGATTGCCCCATATGCCATGGGCGCGATTGATGTAGCGATACCCTATACCGAATTGGAAGATATTCTGCTTTACATGCCGGTAGCGCGCTTAAACTCAAGATAAAGCGTAATTGCCACCTCCTTGCCAATTCCCAAACCATCGGGATCATAAGCTACATGATAATCGAGTCGGTTGATCTTGTTTTTGGCAATAAACCCGGCGGTCTCCGCTCCGTCCTGTCCTTTCACTGTACCACCATACACGACATCGAAAATAACATCTTTTGTCACATCCTTTATCTGCAGTTTTCCGTGAAGTTTATAGTTTTTGTCGTCTACCTTCTCCATACGCGTACTCTCGAAAGTCATTGCCGGATACTTTTCCACGTCAAAGAAATCAGCGCTTCTGAGGTGGTCGTCGCGCATGGGCACACTGGTGTTCACACTGGCTGTCTCCACATTGAAGAAAACGCGGACTTCTTCCATTTTATCGGGACTGCCGATGATTCCGCCGTCGAACTTCTCAAACTTGCCACTGACAAATGTGATGCCCATGTGCTTTACCTTGAAGTTTACAGAGGTATGTGCAGGGTCTACTTTATAAGGAGATTGTGCCATCAGCCCCAGGCCGACAAAAAAGGCGATCAGTAAGAGGGTCTTTCTTTTCATACAATTTAAATAATAATTGGTTGTGATTGATAATTAAAATTTTCATTTACTACCTTTTAACATGCAAAGGCTGTCAATTGTTCATCTATTGAATTACCTTTCGCCGATAGAATAAATTGATGAAAAAGCATTATCTTTGTACAACAAAAGCCGCCAGGCAATTGTTACTTCATCTGCAGGACATTTGCTGCCTGTCATTTTGAACGGGTATAACACCCAGAATATATAGAAAGTTATGCAAGAATTAGATCAGGACCAAATATTAAGCGAACTCACCACACAGGATTACAAATTTGGTTTTACGACTGATGTGGAGACCTACGTCATTGAAAAAGGATTGAATGAAGATGTCATCCGGCTTATTTCAGCCAAGAAAGAGGAGCCGGAGTGGCTGCTCGATTTCCGGCTGAAGGCTTATCGACACTGGCTGACGATGAAGCTGCCCGATTGGGCACATCTCAAAATGCCAGCAATTGATTACCAGGATATCATCTATTATGCCGACCCCACAAAAAAGAAAAAACCGGGGAGCCTCGATGAAGTAGATCCGGAATTGCTCAAAACCTTTGAGAAGCTGGGCATACCGCTTGAAGAACAGAAACAGCTTACCGGTGTCGCTGTGGATGCCGTAATGGACAGCGTATCCATTAAAACGACTTTCAAGGAGGTACTGGCCGAAAAAGGCATTATCTTCAGCTCGTTCAGCGAGGCGGTGAAACACCATCCCGACCTGGTGAAGAAGTATCTGGGTACAGTTGTACCCTACAAGGATAATTTCTACGCCGCATTAAATTCGGCGGTATTCAGCGACGGATCCTTTGTCTATATCCCGAAAGGGGTACGATGCCCGATGGAACTCTCCACCTACTTCCGCATCAATACCGCCAACACAGGTCAGTTTGAACGGACCCTGATTGTGGCAGATGATGATGCTTACGTAAGCTACCTGGAGGGATGCACGGCCCCCATGCGCGACGAGAATCAGCTGCATGCTGCCATCGTGGAGATCATTGCGCTCGACAATGCTGAAGTGAAATATTCCACGGTACAGAACTGGTATCCGGGTGATAAACACGGAAACGGCGGGGTGTATAATTTCGTGACCAAACGGGGTATCTGTAAAGGGGTCAACTCCAAGATCTCCTGGACACAGGTGGAAACGGGATCAGCCATTACCTGGAAGTATCCTTCCTGCATACTGGCCGGCGACAATTCGGTGGGTGAATTTTATTCGGTTGCGGTAACCAACCACTACCAACAGGCCGATACAGGTACCAAGATGATTCATCTGGGTAAAAATACCCGCAGCCGCATTGTCTCCAAAGGTATCTCTGCAGGCAACAGCCAGAACAGCTACCGTGGCCTGGTCAAGGTGACCAAAAAGGCAGAGAACGCACGCAACCATTCACAATGCGACAGCTTGTTGCTGACCGACCACTGTGGTGCACACACGTTTCCCTATACCGACATCCAGAATCCTACGGCAGTGCTTGAGCACGAAGCAACCACATCCAAGATCAGCGAAGATCAGGTTTTCTATTGCAACCAGCGTGGCCTGGGCGAAGAGGAAGCCATCGGACTGATTGTGAACGGTTATGTGAAAGAGGTGGTCAACAAGCTACCGATGGAATTTGCAGTGGAAGCACAAAAACTGCTTCAGATCAGCCTGGAGGGAAGCGTTGGATAGTAGTCACTCACGCACAAAGCTATAGGCAGTGGGAGATCGTCTGTTTATTACATGTGATATTACCAGTCGATGGGTTGTTTCCCATGAGCCTTCAAATAATCGTTTGTACGACTAAAATGCTTATTTCCAAAGAATCCCCGGTGAGCAGATAACGGCGAAGGGTGTGGCGACTTTAGTATTAAATGCTTATTCGCATCTATGGACTCCCCTTTTCGTTGTGCGTAGGCACCCCATAATATAAAAACAAGATGTTCCCTTTCTGTGGCGAGATGGCTGATGGCAGCATCGGTAAACTCTTCCCATCCTTTTCCCTGGTGCGAGCCTGCACGATGAGCCTGCACAGTAAGCGTGGCATTCAACAGTAACACACCCTGTGCTGCCCACCTTTCCAGATTTCCTGATCGGGGGATCTGTTTTCCCAGATCCTGCTGTATCTCCTTGTAAATATTCTGCAGAGATGGTGGTTGTGCCACTCCTTCGGTGACGGAAAAGCATAATCCGTGTGCCTGCCCCGGTTCATGATAGGGATCCTGCCCTACAATCACAACTTTTACATCCTGGAAAGGGCAGCGGTTGAAAGCATTAAAAATCAGTTTAGCCGGCGGATAGACTGATTTATCTGCATATTCCTGCCGTACGAATTCCGTCAGCCTTTCGAAATAAGGTTTACAAAATTCTTCCTGCAAATGAGCTTTCCAGCTCTCTTCGATCCTTACGTCCATGGTTTTATCTTATTGAGGATGCTAAAATACAAAAAAATTACCGCAAAAGAAAAATCCTTCTCTTTTGAAGAAGGATCTAAATAGCCTTGGGGAATTTTCAAATAAGCAGGACACCCTGTTCCTTTGCTGATTCCCGCATCTCCAGCGGCCACAGGCTGGCCTGTATTTCACCGATATGCGCTTTTCGCAGATAGTACATGCAAAGGCGCGACTGGCCGATACCGCCCCCGATGGAAAGGGGCAGTTCGTTGTTCATCAAACGTTTGTGAAAATACAACGCAAGTCGTTCTTCCTTATTCCGGGCTTTCAATTGTCGTTCCAACGAAGTGGCATCCACACGAACACCCATCGATGAGAGTTCCATAGCTTTTTCCAGAACCGGGTTCCAGACCAGCAAATCACCATTTATGCCCTGGTAACCGTCACTGTTCAGTGTACTCCAGTCGTCGTAATCCGGTGCTCTTCCATCATGTGGGAGCCCATTGGAGAGGGGGGCCCCGATGCCTATGATAAACACGGCGCCATATGCTTTGGTGATGGCATCTTCCCGTTGCTTATCATCCATGCCGGGATACTTTTGAAGCAGTTCTTCAGAGTGAATGAAAGTAATTTCACAGGGGAGCTGCGGCGTAATCGTGGGGAATAATTCGAAGACCAGGTATTCTGTACGCAACATGGCTGCGTAAATGCGGCGCACAATCTGCTTCAGATAGCTCACACTCCTGTTTTGCTCCCCAATCACCATCTCCCAGTCCCACTGATCCACATAGAGTGAATGCAGGTTGTCCAGTTCCTCGTCTGCACGGATGGCATTCATGTCGGTATAAATACCAAAACCTTCTTCTATTCCGTAATCGGCCAGGGTAAGTCGTTTCCATTTCGCCAGCGAGTGCACGATCTCAGCCTGTTTGTCATCCATATCCTTGATGGGAAATCGAACTGGCCGCTCTATTCCGTTCAGGTCGTCATTGATGCCGGTGCCACTCTCTACAAAAAGAGGGGCAGTAACCCTGCGCAGGCGCAGTTCCGAAGAAAGGTTTACCTGGAAAAAATCTTTGATATGCTTGATACCCAATTCCGTTTGCTTTAAATTTAGCAACGGCTTGTATCCGGCAGGTATTTGCAGTTGTGACATATGTTTCTATAATCTGATTTCAATAAACTGCAAAGGTATCATATTTATTCATTTTGTCAAATAAAATCGGACTGAAATTTACAATATGACAGGTATTAACTCAAATCAAAAACATTTATACCGATTAAAACGCACAAAACTGGCATTTTAGCAATCAGGTCAGAGATAATTGATCTGTCCCACAAGCTCATCCACAGAAGCTATGTGATGCCGGTGGAGATATGCCCCGATGCCTTCTACAATTTTCACTGACGCAGCCGGGTCGATAAAATTATAGGTACCTACCTGTATGGCGGTGGATCCTGCCAGTATGAACTCGATGGCATCCTGCCAGTTGCAGATACCTCCCATACCAATAATGGGGATCCGTACGGCATGGTATACCTGCCAGACCATGCGCACGGCAATGGGTTTGATGCAGGGGCCCGATAATCCGCCGGTGATGGTGGAGAGTTTGGGGCTTCTGCTCTCTATATCGATGGCCATACCCAGAAAGGTGTTGACCAACGAAACGGCATCGGCTCCCTCATCTTCCACGGCACGGGCTATTTCGGAAATGTCGGTCACATTTGGCGACAACTTCACGATCAATGTCTTGGGAAAAACCTTGCGAACCTGCCGCGTGACTTCTGCTGCCGACTGGCAGGAAGTGCCAAATGCCATCCCGCCTTCCTTCACATTGGGGCAGGAAATATTCAGTTCAATGGCCGGCATTTTGTCCAGATTGGCCAGCTTCTCCGCGCAGGCAACATAATCCTCGACTGTAGAACCGGACACATTCACAATCATGTGGGTGTCATAATCCTTTATTTGCGGATAGAGGTGATCCACGAAATAATCGACTCCTTTGTTTTGCAGTCCCACCGAATTAAGCATCCCTGAAGGTGTTTCGGCCATTCTGGGATAATCATTCCCTTGTCGCGGTTCCAGGGTCGTACCTTTCACAAAGACACCACCCAGGCGGCCCAGATCTATAAAATCTGTATATTCCGTCCCGTAACCAAATGTACCGGATGCGGTCATCACCGGGTTTCTCAATTCCAAATCTCCAATACGTACTTTTAATCCAGCCATGTGAGTTCCTTGATGTTAAATACAGGCCCTTCGGTACAGGCACAAACATTTCCCCTGATGGTTTTCTCGATACAGCAGAGACAGGCTCCGAAGCCACATGCCATCAGATTTTCCAGCGATGCTTCACAGGAAATTCCGTTTTTTTGTGCGTAGCGCGCCACCGCCACCATCATTGGTTTAGGCCCGCAGGTAAATATAAAATCATATTTCTTTTTTTGAAGAATCGTGTGTTGGGTGACAAATCCATTTTCTCCCAGCGATCCATCTTCTGTGGTGCAATAGAGCGTTCCCAGGCGTTCGAAATCGTCTCTCTGCAAAATATCCTTTTCTGAACGTCCTCCCAGTAAAAACTCTGGTTCCAACCCTTTTTCCCGCATCTTCTTTCCCAGGAAAAGCAGCGGTGCAGTACCTACGCCACCCCCAATCAGCAGAAAGTTTCCTTTTTCATCTGGAAGGGAGAAAGAACTTCCCAGCGGAAACAGCAGGTTCATGGTTTCTCCGGCAGACAAAGCAGATATTTTAGCAGTCCCTTCTCCCACACTCTGTATCAAAAGCCAGATTTCATTTTGCTGATGATCTACATAATTAATGGAAATGGGTCTGCGAAGAAAGACCTGCGGGGAATTGTCGACCCGAATCTGAACAAACTGTCCCGGATACATTTCCGGGAGAGGTTCATTGCCGGCGGGGGTGACCTTTAACAAATAATTCCGATCGTTTAACCGGGTGTTGGAACGAATGGTAAAATCACTTACTTTCATTAGCTACCTCTCTTTATGAAGTACAAAAATACATCATAATTTTCAAATATGCTATTTTGCCATCTCACTCCCGTCGGATTGGGGGATTAAATATTTCAAATGTATTGTCGTTATAATAAATAATTATTTGAGAAATTTTTCTATTCTCTGTTTTAGATGGTTCAATTTGCTTGTATTCTGTACTTTGTACAGGAGAAACGGCGGGTTTAAACAACGTTTCCTGCCTTTTTTCGACATCCACCGGCTCTTCTCTTTGATTTATCGTCGCCTCACGAAACAAATCAGGCTCTATGAGCATGTCGCCCCTCCCAAATCCTTCCTTAAACATACTGCCGGTTCCTTTCAGCAACCATTCCGGATTGATGTAGTGCATCTCATCCAGGATTTTTGTCACCACATCGAGGCTGGGATTATTTCTGCCATTCAAAATGTGTGAAATAACTGCCCTGTTTATCTGTAACTTGTCGGCAAACCTTGCTGGCGTCAGGTTTTCCTTTTCCATGATCACTTTTATACGATCCTTCATAACGAATTGCATTTTAATGTTCTGTGGAATGTAACTTTTGTTGCAAAACCAATAATACAAATGTATGAATAATTATTTACAAATGAAAAGAGTAGTAATTTATTTTTGTAACCTACAAATGTATTCAATAAAAATACATTTGGAACAGACACATTTTGGGAATCGCGTACTTAGTTCTGTAACAATATTAAATTTTTAATTTTAATTATCAATACTATACATTGATAATTAGATATATAAAAAGTTTTAAACACTATTTTTTAACAATTTTGCCAGGTAGTCGGTCTCTTTCTGGGAAAAAAATAAACTTTTTCTTTATTAATTGTACTTAAATTACTGTTTTAATGATACTATATAAATACGATGCAGCAAAATAATGAAATGTTAAAGAGTGAAATGTACAATTGTTACGACTTTATTTATGCAAACAACAATATCTTACAATTGTTGAATAATCTCATCGATTTACACCCTCCTTCTCTTTGTTTACATTTGTATCAAGGATGTCTCGCACAAAGTAATATAGAAATGTAAATTAATAAAAATACAAATTCAATTTATTCATCGCTGACTTGTAAAAACAATTGTAATCCTGAAAATTTCGGAATGTTTGACTCCCTTCATCTGAAAGTGTACAAAAAAGAAAAGCTGAAACGATTAAAAGTTCAATATTTTATTGATATACAGAAAAATAAATTGTATTATTCCTGTCAGAATTTCAACGCTAATAATAAAAAAAGGGGTAAAATGAACTGGCAGGCTTTCATTGTTGTTTATTGATATCGGGTTTATTCGTTTAATTCAAAAAAAAAATATATGAAACCTTTTTATGGCATCAACTTACTCATAACCCTTTTTTTGTTCCTTACCGCTCAGGTTAACGGACAGCAAAAAGTTACTTCTCCCAATATGAACAACGAAAATGCGAAATTGAAAACTGGAGCTTTCTCTGTTGGAAGCAAAACACTGCACGATTTCACCGTGAAAGATATCAACGGAAAGTCATTTGATCTGGCATCTCTCAAAGGGAAAAAGGTACTGGTTGTAAACGTGGCATCCAAATGCGGTCTTACACCCCAGTATGAAGATCTGCAAACCTTATACGAACGCTACGGAGACAGGAACTTCGTGGTGATAGGTTTTCCGGCGAATAATTTCAAAGGACAGGAACCGGGTACAAACAAAGAAATCAAAGAATTTTGTACAGCCAATTACGGGGTAACATTTCCAATGATGGACAAAATCAGCGTCAAAGGTGACGATCAGGCTCCCCTGTACAAATGGCTTACCCATAAAACCGAAAACGGTGTAATAGATCAGGAGGTAACCTGGAACTTTCAAAAGTATCTGGTCGACGAACAGGGTCGGCTGGTAGACGTGGTGTTGCCCCAGGAGAGTCCTCTGAGCGATAAAATTGTGCAGTGGATCACCAGCAATTAGTGCATAATCCTATACACCAGTTCTTTCAGCAGTTCACCCTGAGAGGCTGAGATATTATCAATTCCTTTTGAACGGGCATCAAATGTTCTCAGGTCAGAAATGATCGCCATCACTTTGCCGGCGTTGTAATTTCGAAGTCCTGTCACATAATCCCGTACAAAGTAATTCGACCGTAAGTTTAAGGCAGCCATGATGGTTGCCTCATCTTTTTGGGGTAACCAGTAGCACTCAAGCAGATTGCTGAAGTAATTAAACAATACGGCCAGGGTAGCCATAATGGGATTTTCTTTCGGATTATTTCCAAAGTAATCCACAATCCGGTTGGCAGTAAGGATATCTTTTCTGATGATTGCGTTCTGCAGTTCAAATGTATTATAATCTTTGCTGATGCCTACATTTTTTTCGATCAGTCCCGATGTGACACGATTTGAACCTTCCGGCAGAGATACCTCAAGCTTTTGCAGTTGCGGAATCAGTTTACTAAGATCGTTTCCCACGTAATCAGCCAGCATCCGGGCAGATTTTTCATCAATACCGATCTGTTTCTCTCTGAAATAAGTTGTGATGAAGGGGGGAATCTGGTTGTCGTATAATTTCTTCGATTCAAAAACGACGCCGGTTTTATCGATCTGCTTTATCCAGGCCTTGCGCCGGTCCACTGTACCGTGCTTGTAATTGATGACCAGCACAGTGGAGGGCATTGGATTTTTCACGTAATGTTCCAGCAGCTCCAGGTTATCGAGATTCTGGGCCTCTTTCACAAGTATCAGCTGATGTTCGGCCATCATCGGAAAACGACGTGCCGAGGAGATGATTACATTCATATCGGAATCAATACCATAAAATGTAAGCAGATTGAAATCCCGTTCGGTTTCCGTCAGCACTGTTTCATGGAGAAGATCAGTAAGGGCGTCAATAAAATAGGCTTCGTCTCCCATCAACAGGTAGACAGGTTTAAAACGACGTTGGAGAATATCGTTGCGAATTGTGTCAAAGGTGAGTTTGGAAACTGTAGCCATCGTTATTTTTCAATTTTACCAGTCGAACCGGAGATGCTTGATCGTAGAACCATTATTCATGATGGAGGAAAGGGATTTGATGCCGATCTTCACATGCTCCTCCACAAAATTCTCGGTTACATGCTGATCGCTTTTTTCAGTTTTCACGCCTGTGGAGATCAGCGGCTGATCGGAAACCAGCAGCAGTGCTCCCGTGGAAATATGATTGGCAAACCCGCATGTGAAGAGAGTGGCTGTCTCCATATCCACCGCCATCACACGTACCTGCCTCAGATAGCTTTTGAAATCATCATCGTACTCCCACACACGACGGTTGGTGGTATAGACCGTACCTGTCCAATAGTCCCTGCCGAAATCGCGTATGTTGGACGATACGGCACGCAGCAGGCTGAAAGCAGGTAGCGAGGGTACCTCCGGCGGGAAGTAGTCGTTCGACGTTCCTTCTCCCCGGATGGCAGCAATGGGCAGGATGTAATCGCCCAGTTCACTCCTTGCCTTCAGTCCGCCACATTTACCCAGAAATAGTACAGCCGTCGGCGTAACGGCACTGAGCAGATCCATGATTGTTGCGGCATTGGCACTTCCCATCCCAAAGTTGATGATGGTGATCCCGTTTGAGGAGGCATTGGGCATGTTGGCATCCGCACCCACAACCGGCACGTTGAAATGATTCGCGAAGATCTCCACATATTTCTGGAAGTTGGTCAGCAGAATGAATTTCGTGAACTCATGCAATGGCCGTTTGGTATATCGGGGGAGCCAATTCTCCACAATTTCTTGTTTCGTTCTCATAAAAAAACGTTATTTTTGTGCTGTTGGAGTCCGGTTCTACCACAAAGATACAATATGTACACGTTAAATCTCCCTTCTTACGATGCAAAAATCCGAAAAAAAGGCAACAGTTTTGAGATTCTAGATCCTCTACGACGAAAATATCTGGTGCTTACGCCCGAGGAATGGGTGCGCCAGCACTTTGTCCATTACCTGATTACGGATAGGGATTACCCTGCATCACTCATTGCCAATGAGGCTTCCCTGAAACTGAATAACCTTACCCGGCGTTGCGATACGGTGGTCTACAACAGGCAGCTTGAACCGGTTATGATTCTGGAATACAAAGAACCCCAGGTAACAATCACGCAGGATGTTTTCGATCAGGTTGCGCGCTACAACAGCGTGTTGCGGGTAAAACATATTGTGGTCTCAAACGGTATGCAGCACTATTGTTACCGACTGAATTTCGACGACCTGTCGTATGAATTTCTGACTGAAATTCCAAGATATAAGGAATTGTAAGCGGTCAGCTTTTTAGCTTTCAGGTATCAGCAATCAGCGGTCAGCTTTGTAAGTTGAATATTGTAAAGAACAGCGATTTGGGGAAAAGCAGTCAGCAGTCAACTATCAACTCTTTAGGAGTGAACGTTGATCGAACAGCGGTTTGGAAGGTAACGTTCAACAATTAGTAGCTTTCGGCTTCGGATGGAAAATCTGTCGCTTTTACGTCGCTGATGTATTGCCGGACAGCAGATTCAATCTGATCATAGAGGTTGGCATAGCGGCGCAGGAAGCGGGGTGAAAAACCTTTGTTAAGTCCGAGCATATCCTGCATCACCAGCACCTGTCCGTCTACATATGGACCGGCGCCGATGCCGATCAGCGGGATTGCCAGCGCTGTGGACACCTTCTTTGCCAGTTCAGCGGGAATTTTTTCAAGTACGATGGCACAGCAACCGGCCTCCTGCAGCAGGTGTGCATCATCGAGCAGCCTGGCTGCCTCTGCTTCATCCTGCGCCCTTACAGCGTATGTTCCGTATTTGTTAATTGATTGCGGCATGAGGCCAAGATGCCCCATGATGGGAATGCCTGCATTCAGTATTGCCTGGATGGATGGCAATATTTCTTTTCCTCCTTCCAGCTTGAGACAGTCGGCCTGTGTTTCCTTCATCATTCTCACCGCATTGGTCACCGCTTCGTAGGGATTGCCCTGATAACTTCCAAAAGGCATGTCGATTACCACCATGGCACGTTTTACACCATTCATAACCGATTTACCATGGTATATCATCTGTTCCACTGTCATGGGCAGTGTGGTGGTGTTTCCTGCCATTACGTTGGAGGCAGAGTCTCCCACCAGAATCACGTCCATTCCTGCCTGATCAATCACCGAAGCCATCGAATAGTCGTACGCTGTAAGCATTGATATTTTCTCACCCCGCTGCTTCATCTCCAGCAGGCGGTGGGTGGTTACTTTTCTTTTGTTATCGGAAGAGAGATACCCTTTTTCTTGTGACATGCAGTTTGATCTTTTAAATGATTGGAGTACAAAGGTAACCCTTTTACCGGGAAAATACCAAAANNCCCGGCTTTCTTTGTGTATCGTTACTCCCAGATATTTTGAATCAAAATTTATACCCCAGCGTGACAAGTCCCCTGAATGAACTGTTTTTCAACTCAAACGGGCTGGCGTCAATGACCAGTTCCTCCCTGTCCTCTGTCCACAGATTTGGGAAAGGATAAAGATCGTCGGTTTGCGTCTTGTAGACAATAGCCAGGTCGAGGAAGAAGTTCCTGTTAAAGCGGTAGCCTACTCCACCTGTAAAATAATTGCTGTCACCTTCTATCCGGTAGATGGTATTGGAGCCTGCGACGGCTGCATCTCCTTTTTCCCGGAAAGTCGTTTCATAAGGATTTTGTACCCAGGCATAGCCCAGACGGCCCGAGAACTGTGGCGTAAAGCGATACTCCATTCCTGCCTTCACGGTAGATGCAGGACGGAAGTCCATCGAGATATATTCGTTGTCGATGTCGTACCAGTTCGCGTCATCGGGAGAGCCGGAAGGAACCTCCAGCTTCATGCGGCTGTAGTCAACCAGTTCATAGTCCATGCTGGCGATGAAATTGTTTCCGAATACGCCGGCGATGCTGGCAACAATCTTGCCGGGTGTCTTCAGATCGTAGTCGTTGGTAAAGACAGCCGAATAAGTTTGTCCCGGCTCATAATCCGGATCTGTCGCATAGGCTCCCATGTCATCGTCAATCTGGGCCTCATAGGTTTCGGTCAGCGCGTACCAGGTAGGCGTATGCCAGGCGAGGCCTAGCCGGAGGAAATTGACCGGCCTATAGATGGCACCCAGTTTGGCACTCACGCCGGCACCGCTGGTGGTGACCCAGTTTGTCAGGGTATAGCCACCTTGCTGTAGGTTACCCTGGTAAAAATCTTCCAGATAATCCGATTCAAGGCTATAGGATATATCCTTGATGGAGAGAGAGAGACCCAGGTTCAGCATGTGGCCGATGGTGGTGCCCACTGTAAAATCATAGTTGTCGATATGCCCTCTTTCCTTTATCCTGATCTCGCCATCGGCCATATCACCATGGGTATTCACCGGATCGTAGCTGGCTCCGTTGTTCACCGGGTTAATCAGGTGGGAGTTAAATCCCAACACCGTGAGCCACGGTTGCGTTGCAAAGGGATCGGGCAGGTTGTTTCCCATCTCCAGTTTCGAAGGGTCAACGCCGGCACTTCTGTCTGCAATATAATCGATCATGGTGCTGGCGGCGGGACCGGCGCCTGAGATACTTTTATCGAACGATTTCAACCGGTTGTAGGAAAAGCCGAAATTCACGAGTGGAATCACATCGTTCCGCAGAGGAAAGTAGCCCACGAAACCAAGGTTGTCCATATCGAAACGGGTTTTGTTCGCGTTCAGATCACCCGCGCTCGATCTCTCCTGCGAAAGATTCAGTGTCCCCACTACTTCCGAACTGCGATAAACCGCAATACCGGCAGGGTTGCTGGAGATGGCCGTCTGATCACCACCCAGTGCGCCAAATGCGCCACCCATGGACATGGAGCGGGCGGTTCCGTGGAGATGTTCGCGTGAAAAACGTAATGCATCCACTTCCGACTGTGCAAAAAGTGAGGCCGAGAGCGGGAACAATGTGAAAAGTATGTAAATGAATTTTTTCATAATCTTGATCATATGGAGTGTGTATGAGAAAGACTGTCTCCATGAACACACCCGGGTGTGGAAAACAGTCTTGGGTGCTTGTTACCTATCTGCGGCTGCCGCTCGAGCGTCCGCTGCTGCCCGAACTTGAGCTCGAGCTGCTGCTGTTACCACCATAGGAGCTACCCGATGAAGAACTGCGGGTGGGAGCGGAATAGGTGGAACTTCTCCCGGAGCTTGAGCTTCTCGACGGTGTAGAGTAAGTGTTGCTGCTTCTGTTTGGAGTTGAGCTCCTCTCATAGTTTGAGCTGCTTCTCGAAGGAGAAGTGGAACTTCTCTGGTAGGTGTTTCCACTGCGGGTGGGAGAAGTAGTATTCCGTTGATAAGTAGAACTATTCCTTGTGCTACCTGATCCGGTGGCTCTGTTGATCGAGCTTGAGCGGCTGGTGGTACCTGAACGATCAATGACACGTCCTGTGCGGGAGTCATAGGCTCTGCCGGAATTATCAATGATTCTTGTTCTTGAGGAGGTCGATGCACTTCTGCCTGTAACACTGCTTCGTGTACCGCTCGTAGCTGTTCTGCCGGAAACTGAGCCGCGCGTATTGGTTGTTCTGCCGGACAAGGCGCTGCGTGTACCCGACGCGGAGGATGATCTTCCCGAGAGCCGTGCGGCACTGCTGCTTCGGCTGGCTGAACTCGATCTGTACACACCAGTACTTCTTCCCGAACGGTTGTGTGTCAGGCTGCTGTAATATCCGTCATAGAAACCATAGCTATATCCGCCACCACCATATCCATATCCGCCGTATCCATAGTACCAGGGATCATACCAGCCACCGTAATACCCTCCATAATACCAGGGTGAATACCAGCTCCTGTAGTACCATGGGCTCCTCATGCCGTACCAGCCGCCGTATCCGTAAAACCAGGGATCATACCAGCGACTGTAGTACCAGGGACTGTAATAGCCTCCGTAATACCAGGGGTCATACCAGGGATAGTAGGAAGATCCCCACCCCATGCCATAATAGATGTTGCTGTTCCACCCGCGATTGTTGTAATTTTCATAGAGGTCATCACCTACATATACAATCACTTCGTCGGCACCTGAAATTTTGATGCTCGACTCCGGGTCGTGAAAACGCACAATCCGGTCGGTATACTGATATTCTGTATAATCTTCAGCCTGGTCGGAATAGGACTGATCGTTCGACAACGTGTCGGTACTCCCCCGGCGGTTGTATTCATCCACATTCCTACCGTTGGCAACCACCTCCATGTTCGATGCATCGCCCTGTACAATGACCACTTTCTTTTTCTGTGGTTCCTGCAACTGTTTCTGAACTCTCACCGGCTCACTTCTCGTCGGATCGGCATATATTTCATCCCATTCCTGGGCGAAACCGAAGAGAGGCACCGCTGTCAGCAAAACGGTTAGTAAAATCTTATTCGTTTTCATAGTTTCTCCCCTATTTATATTCTTATTCTTTTTTTGACTACCTCGTTAACTGTTTGACCTTCTTCGCAGGCAATAGTTTAATGATCAATGATATTTTTTTCAACTGATTGTTGTCGCATCATTTGCATACAAATATACGAATCAAAACAGATAAATCACCCCCTTTAATCCGAAAGACGCTGTTTTTCCCAAAACGTTGCGTCTCTTTTCGTTAAAAAAACGCAAAGACAATGGTCAAGAGACCATTATGGGAACAATATTGGAATGGATGACCGGAGATGATCATAATCAGAGCTGCACGGAAAGCATTCCTACAGGGTTAACTCCAGCCCGTCGTAAGCCAGCTTTACATGGGGAGGAAGTTCCTTTTCCACGTCCTCATGCAATCCCATTTCGTGGCTCATATGGGTAAAATATGCTTTTTTAGGGCCGATTCTGTCTACCAACTGCAAAGCCTGTTGCAATGTCTGGTGTGAAATGTGTTCCTTTTTCCTGAGAGCACTGATCACCAGCGTATCCACATTTTTCAATTTATCAAATTCTGTTTCGGGAATGGTTTTTACATCAGTCAGGTAAACAAAATCACGGATGCGATATCCCAATATCGGCAACTTGTAATGCATCACACGAATGGGGATCACTTCAACGTCACCGACCCAAAAAGGTTCTTTTTCACTGATCTTCCGGATGTTGATGTCGGGCACGCCACCATATCTGACAGGACCGAAACAATAAGGCATGCGCTCCCTGATGGTCTGATCCAACTGCTCTTCCATAAACAGTTCCACAGATCCGAAAACCGAAAAGGGACGTAGGTCATCAATGCCTCCGATATGATCGTAATGTTCGTGTGTGAGCAGCATCCCGTCGATCTTCCCGAAGCGAAGCGGCAGCATTTGTTGCCGGAAGTCGGGTGTACAATCGATCACCAGCACCTTTCCGGCTGTTTCTATTCTCACGGATGCCCGCAACCGCTTGTCGCGCGCATCAATGGAAGAACATACTGCGCAGTCGCACCCTATTTGCGGTACCCCCGTGGAAGTACCCGTACCCAAAAACTGGACTTTCATCATTTACCCTACTAAAAAAGCTGCCAAATTTTCTGTTTCAGGCAGCTTTTCATTTTTTTAAAGAGGGTGTTGAGGAAAATGATCCCAACACCCTTTTATGAACTCAGCTTACCCGCATAACCCTCTGAGTAAGCAATGAAATTATAATCAATATTGTCTTTCCAGTATCCAGAGGTCGTTGAAAGGAACACCGTAGGTTCTTCTCAAGTACTCGGTATCACCTTTGGCCGAATAGGTGTTGTATAGCTCCTCGCGTTTTGCTGCAGCCTGTTGCTTGTCGTCGTAGCTTGCGACAATTACCCGGTACATCCCCTGTTCGTTTTGTGCCAGGATTACCTGATGTCCTTCGTCTGTCATTCTATTTTTCAATGATTCGGCATTCAGTTTTACACTCAACGAAGCAATCACCACGCTATATCTCTTCAGGCCGGCAGCATCGTTCGCATAGACAGGTTCAACCTTCTCTTTTCTCACCGACACTTCCACAGGCGGAAGAGGGCTTGCATCTTTGATCACTGTCGTGGGTTGAGAGGCACTTTGTTGCATTTCTCTTTCCTTTGCGGCTTCATAAACCTGTTTGTAGGCACTCTGTTTGGGTTTACAGGATGTACCCAAAACCACCAGGGCAGCCAAAATCAATGCATAATGGAATCTTTTCATCTGTATTCAAGTATTATTTTTTATCTCTTACCCTAATCAGGGGTAAAACGTTCCTACAAAGATAGTAAAGATGGCGTTGTTTGTACATTTGGGGATGTGAAAATAAATTAAATGGAGCCGTTTTGTGGCTCCATTTATCTGTTTAATTCAAATCCCCTGACGATCAATCGTTGTGCAGCCGGATGGTACCAAGATCGTAAACCTCTCCGGCCTTTACTTCGATATTGTTTATTAGGGTATCCCGATAGTTTGTGGTCGTATCTGCAAAGACCTTCAGATTCCAGCTTGCCGGTTTCAGACCCGGGAACAGGAACATTCCGTTGTCTTCGGGAAGAGAAATGACCGTATCTTCACCGTTGATGATTTGAACGTAGCTCACACCCGCGGCTTCAACTCTCGCAGGTAGGGCGATCCCTTTTATCGAACCGCCGAATGCATCGGCGTAAGTCCGGATAACAGGCTTCAGAAGATAGGTGCCATTGCCTCTTCTGACGACTGATCGGGCGGCATCAAAGTCGATCACAAAGCTGTAAGCCAGGTCGGCCTGCAATGTCTCATGGAGATTAAACTTAATCCCGCTGGTTTGGGCTGAAGGTGTCTGCAGGTCGTGTGCCACACCATCGACCACCACATTGCTTTCATCTCCGAGTATCAACCTTATCTGACTGATTTTGCCTGCAGGAATATCACCCCCGGCCAGCAATACTGTCTCTCCGTTTCTGAAGTCCAGCAGGTTGTAAATTCCCGGATTGGGGACATCCAGTTCAACCCAGGACACTTCGCTTGAGTCGATCTCGTCATCAACATCAAAAAAGGCGTCGGCAATACCCACGCGAACACCGCGAATATCAATATTCACTTCGTCGTAATTCAAAGCAGGAGCATCAGTCAGTTTAAACTGGATGGTTGCTTTTCCGTCCGGGAGTCTTTCATTCTCATTTGTACAACTCACCGCTCCCCACAACATCAACATGACTGCTATTGCCAGGGAACCACTTTTTAAAAATCTTGTCTTCATAAAGTCTTGCAATTAAAAATAAAGTTTTGTTTAAAAGAAGATATTCAAAAAAATATCTTACCCCCTTAAAACAAATGACACCGACCAAAAAGTTCGCATGACACGGTTAAAGATTCAGAAGAAGTGCTAAAGGATAAAATTAAAAAAAGGATGGATGAACCTTTCAATCATTTATAAAGTTCTAAAATGCCAAAACAAAATACTGTTTATTTCCGTTATAACAGACATCAATCGCTATTTTTTTTATGAAAACAACTACTTTCACTTTGTTACTTTTAACCCTGAGCAGTTTTCTTTTCTATTCTTGCAATCAGTTGAACAAACAACGGGATGAGAGGAATCAGCAGGATTCAATCCCCGGCAACGCAATGAATGACCTGGCGAACAATCCAACGGCCATGGATTTGCATGAGAAGCTGATGATCTCCTTCAGTGAGGACTGGATGGAGCGGGAATCGGACCCCGATCTTTACCCCGAGTATTACGGGGGTTCATTTATTGACAACAACGGCATTTTTGTGATTACCGTCACCGGAGACCGGGAGCGTTACAACCGACAGTTGATTACCACGCTCGGCACGGATAATTTCAACGTGGAGACGGTACAATATTCATACAAACAAATGATGCAGGTGATGGACAGGATTGATGCTTTCCTGGTCGACGCCACCATCCCCGAAAATCATCCTGTCATGGCAAATTTTGCCGGTGCTTATCCCGATGTAATGGAGAACAGGGTGAAGGTACTCCTGACAATTGTAAACAAAGAAATTACAGATGCCTTTAAAAAAGACATTTTCAACTCCCCCATGATTGTATTTGAGCAGGGAGAAATACCCGAATCGTATTAAAAAACGGGCATCTCTCCATCTCTTTTGGGTTGATAACTATTGCATGCAAAGGCAGGAAACCAGGTTCCGGTCACCGTAAGCATTGTCTACACGGGCTACATTCACCCAGAATTTATTTTCGGCCACAAAGGGTAATGGAAATGCGGCTTTGCTACGCGGGTATGTGTGTCCCCATTCATCCGCCGTCAACTCATACTGAGGATGGGGTGCATTTACCAGCACATTATCCTCTTTTGTGTATTCACCCCTTGATACTTCAATGATCTCTTCATGAATTTGATTCATGGTATCTACAAACCGATCCAGCTCTGCCAGGCTTTCGCTCTCGGTGGGTTCCACCATGAGGGTGCCATGGACGGGAAAAGAGAGTGTGGGTGCATGATAACCGTAGTCGATCAGTCGTTTAGCAATATCTGTTTCGGTGATGCCCGACACCTCTTTCAATCCCCGGCAATCGAGGATCAGTTCATGCCCCACCCTGCCGTTGGCGCCGCGATAGACAATGCCGTAGGAATCGTTCAGCTTCTCGGCCAGGTAATTAGCACTGAGAATTGCGGCTCCGGTAGCCTCCTTCAACCCTTGGGCACCCATCATGCGAATGTAGGCATATGTAATCTCCAGTACACCGGCGCTGCCGTATGCAGCTGCTGAAACCGCATTTTGACTTGTTTCAAGGGTCACCGGATGGCCCGGGAGAAAAGGAACCAGATGTTCCGCCACACAGATGGGTCCCACACCGGGTCCGCCTCCACCATGGGGGATGGCAAACGTCTTGTGCAGATTCAGGTGACACACGTCGGCTCCAATGGTACCGGGATTGGTATATCCCACCTGTGCGTTCATGTTGGCACCATCCATATACACCTGCCCCCCGGCATCATGAATAAGCCGGCACATTTCTCTGATCTCTGTCTCGAAGATACCATGTGTAGAAGGATAGGTGATCATGTATGCAGCCAGATTGTCCCCGTATTGTGCAATCTTGCTGCGCAGGTCATCCATATCTACATTTCCTTTCAGGTCGCTGGCCACCGTCATCGGTGTGAAGCCGGCCTGCACTGCACTGGCAGGGTTGGTGCCATGTGCCGATGCCGGAATCAGCACCACATTGCGATGTCTCTCACCTTTGCTTTCGAGATAAGCCCCAATGGTGATCAGTCCCGTATATTCACCTGCGGCTCCCGAATTGGGCTGCAGGCTGGTAGCAGTAAAACCGGTGATCTCCGCCAGCATATCTTCCAGTTCGCCAATCATCAGTCTGTAACCCGTGGCCTGTTCCTCCGGAGCAAAGGGATGCATGCGCTGTAAGCCAGGCAGCCCCAGTGGCAGCAGTTCCGATGCCGCATTCAGTTTCATCGTACAGGAACCAAGCGAAATCATGGAATGAGCCAGTGAAATATCTTTCCGGTCCAGCCGCTTGATGTAGCGCATCAGTTCGGTTTCGGTATGATAACTGTTAAAGGTGGGATGCATCAGAAAGTCTGATTTCCGCAGCTGTGACTCCTTCAATGTGATTTTCTCGGGAAGGTCGTCAATCATGAACACCTTGGAACTACCTGCGGCCATGGCAAAAGAGGCCAGCAGCTCATGCACCTTGTAGTCATTGGTCGTTTCATCTATGCTGAGGCCTATCTCCCCGCTGTTGAAATAACGCAGGTTGATGGATCGCATCTCTGCATTCTCACGGATATCCTGCGCTGAGATACCATCGGGCAAGGCAATTTTCAAGGTATCGAAGAAACCTTTGTTCAGTTGTTTAAAGCCCATCTCTCTCAATTCATCGTTTACGTGTGACGCAATAGAATGAATGCGGCGGGCAATCTCTTTCAGCCCTTGGGGGCCATGATAAACGGCATAAAAAGAGGACATGGTCGCCAGCAAAGCCTGTGCCGTACAGATGTTGGATGTGGCCTTTTCCCGTTTGATATGTTGTTCGCGTGTTTGCAGTGCCATGCGATAAGCCTCTTTGCCGTAAGCATCTTTCGAGATGCCGATGATGCGGCCCGGCATGGAACGTTTATACTCTTCCCGGGTAGCAAAGAAAGCAGCGGAAGGGCCTCCGTAAAACATGGGGATGCCAAAACGCTGACTGCTGCCGAATGCAATATCCGCACCCCACTCGCCCGGAGGTACGAGCATCACGAGAGCCATCAAGTCAGTCGCTACAGCGACCTTACAATCTGCCTCATGTGCTTTTTCTACCAGGTCGCGGTAGTCCTCCACGTTGCCGTCGCCATCGGGGTATTGGAGAATCATCCCGAAACAGGGCTTATCGAAAGTAAAAGTTTTCCAATCTCCCACAACAAGCTCTATACCTGAGTAATACATGCGTGTCTGCAAAACGGCCAGCGTTTGGGGAAAAATCCGTTCGTCCACGAACAATGTTTCCACGTTATTTTTCACCTGTTCACGGCTGCGCAGCCCGTACATCATGGTAGCCGCTTCGGCGGCGGCAGTGGCCTCATCGAGCAGCGAACTGTTGGATAGCGGCATTGCGGTTAGTTCGCTTACTACCGTCTGAAAGTTCAGCAATGCTTCCAGCCGCCCCTGTGATATTTCTGCCTGATAGGGTGTGTAAGAAGTATACCATACCGGATTCTCGAACACGTTGCGATAAATGGCTGCCGGAGTGATGGTATCATACCAGCCCATGCCTATGTAGGAGGTAAATACCTGATTCTGCGATGCGATGTGTGCAATCTCCTCGGCATACTCATATTCCGACAAAGGGGACGGGAGTGATAAAGGTTTCGATAGGCGGATGTCGGCCGGTATTGTCTGATCAACCAGTTCTTCTACTGAATTTACTCCGATTGTGGTGAGCATGATCTGTTTTTCGGCTTCGGTGAGTCCGACATGACGATTTTTAAACTGTTCCATTTTCAACATAATGAACGATATGATTTTTTATTTATTTTCCAATTATTGTCTCGTTCCGATAAAAGGATTATCAGCTTTCTCCTGACCAATGGTGGTCGCCGGACCGTGACCCGGATAAACCCTTGTTTCAGCAGGCAGTGTGAAAAGTTTTGTTTTTATACCAGTCGTCAACGCCTCAAAATCTCCGCCTGCCAGGTCGGTACGGCCTATGCCTGAATGAAACAGCGCATCCCCGCTGAACAGCGCATTTTCATCCCTGTTATAAAAGACAATGCTCCCGGGTGAATGTCCCGGCACATGAATCACCTCGAGTATCTGATTGCCGAAAGCAATCTGATCGCCCTCATTCAGATAATATCCTATCTTGGGTCTGTAGTTCGTATTTGTAGTTGGGAAGCCGAACATTCGCAGTTGTGCAGGAATATCGTCCAGAAGAAATTCATCATCCCGGTGACAGGCCAGCGTAAGTTCAAACTGGGAGGCCACTGCATTCACGCCGAAAAGGTGGTCGAAATGCAGATGGGTGTTGATGAGGTGTTTGATCACAAGATCGCGATCAAAAATATAATTAAACAGTATCTCCTTTTCATCAGCATAAAAGCAGGCCGCATCAATGATGACGCACTCTTTTGTGGCATCGGAAAGCACGTAGGTATTTACACCCAATGGGTTGAATTCAAATGTTTTAATCTTCATAGAAAGAAGTTGAAAGTGTATATTCAAGACAAAAATAACACTTTCTTTTGGAATAATCCTGGTTTGGTTGCAGATAAAAAGATCAGCTCAGGGACACGTATACCAGTTTTTTTGTTTGAAAGAAGGGTTCGGTAAAATAACCGGTTAGAGAGATTTCATCGGCAATTTTTTTATAGGGATGAATCTCAGCTGTGAGATCCCCTCCTTTCAGGCAGATGATGCCGTTGGGAAGGGCATTCATCTGATCTGTTGCGATATTTTTGCGGGTAACCCTGATGAGGTCCGGCAAGGGCATGACCGCCCTGCTTACGATAAAGTGAAACTTTCTCTTTTCATCTTCCACACGTGCATGCATCACCTCCACATTTGATAGTCCGATCTCTTTTGCCACGGCCTCGGCCACCTTGATTTTTTTTCCGATGCTGTCGAGTAACAGAAAATGTACACCGGGAAAAAAAATGGCCAGCGGTATCCCGGGAAATCCGCCCCCTGTGCCCACATCCATGATGCGGGTGCCCGGGACAAAAGAAATATACTTTGCGATGGCCAATGAATGCAGTACGTGGTGCAGGGACAGGTTGTCGATATCTTTCCGGGAAATTACATTGATCTTTGCATTCCAATCGGCATACAATCCCTGTAATGCATCGAATTGCTTTTTCTGTTCCGCCGTGATGGCCGGGAAATAGGTTTCAATATCTTTCACTGTAAATCGGCCAGTTTCTGTACGATGGTGTTTTCCCTCAACAGGGAACGAATTGCGGCATAGGGAATAAATACCTCCGGGGCATCCAGCTGATAGGCTGAGTATTCACCTTTGTTGTAAGTATAAGTGATTCCTTTCTCGTTCAACAGGAAGTTACGGTTTGGGATGATTTCCTGTATTCCGAAGAAACCGAGATCTTCCAGTTCGGGAATTGTTTTTACCTGATTCTGATCCAGCAAAGAAGTGATAATCAAGCTTTGCAGGGCTGCATCGTATCCGGCATTGAAGATGTCATTCTCGGTAACCTGACTGCCATTGTTCACATTGATCACATAATTGCGGTATGAATTGTATGAGGTTGCCCCACCCTTGTTGTTGGCCTGCTTCACCTGAAATGCAATGAGTCCGTAGCGATTATAAACGATTGAATCGGAGAGATGCTCATAATAGGAATAGAAGGTATCTTTCATTTCGTGTTCACTGTCGGAGACATCTATGCCGGGAATGAGGCCATTCAGTTCCTTCATCTCTTTTGCCGTCTCGCTGTACGTACCGGCGTCGGCCCTGTAGTTTTCTACAAAATTCCGTAGATAAGCATTTACAGCGAGATCCGGTGTTTGCCCTTCGTATGCTGTTCCGAGCACATGTTTTACGAAAATCCGTTGCAAGGTATCGACATTAGCCCTGGAGCCGTTTACCGGAAAGACAAACGATACACGTATATCGCAGTAGGGTTTCGATGTGTCCCCTTCAAGATGGAATTTTTCATGCATCCTGATGGTATCAAAACCCACATTGTTCTCTGCCCGAAACGAGCTGCGGCCAGCGTGATTGCATGCAATAAGCAGCATAGCCAAAGCGGTCAGCAAAAAAAGTGCTTTTGTCTTTCTTCTCTCCATACACCCACAAATAAAGGACAAAATTAAACATTTTATCGGGACATCTCTTCATTTGCGAAAAAAATCAATACGCGTGACCGTCGGAATCCAGTTCTTCCATTCCCAGTTTCTTTTTTTCCAGTGCACCCCATGCATAGAAGATGTAGGCAATGATAAACGGCACAAAGAGTGACACCACCGACATGGCCGTCAGCGTAAACTCACTCGATGAAGAATTCTCCAGCGTGAGCGAGCTCTGCAGATCGATGGACGATGGATAATAGGCCGTATTGTTCAAGCCGGCCACCAGCAAAAGCATGGTCACTGTTACGACAGTTCCCGCACCGGCAAACCAGATACCTTTTTTAAACCGCTGATTGAAGGCTGTTTTAAAGATTCCGTATAAGACAGCTACTACGCCCAGAATGAAAAATGCCATAACCCAGGGCATCTCGACAAAGTTATGGAGATACTTTTTCTCCTCCAGTGAAACGACTTTGGTCACGGGATCCACGGCATAGCCCTCGGCAAGCAATGTCCATATCAGGAAAACCAGGAAGAACAACAGGAAAGGTACTCCGTTATAGAGTACAAACTTGCGTGATCTTTTTTCCAGCACCTCATGCCGGAGGCGATTCACGAAATAGAGGCTTGCCAGTGTGCGCGCCAAAAACAGCACGGCAAAGCCCAGACAAAGGTTCCGCAGGTTGGCCAGTGATTCCAGTCCATGTAGCGGATTTTGCCACTGGCTGATGACAAAGCCTGAGCTGCCCAGTCCGGCAATATTTCCCTTACCCACCGTGAACTCAGAGCCGGTGAAGAAGGTCGCAACCAGCACACCCAACAGGAATGTCCCCAGCACACCGTTCAGAAAGAGGAAAGCACGGTATACGCCGGGACCGAAAATATTTCCCGGCTTCGACTGAAATTCATAGGAAACAGCCTGTAGCACGAAGCAGAAGAGCAGAATCATCCAGGCCCAGTAAGCGCCACCGAAGCTGGTAGAATAAAACAGGGGAAAAGAGGCGAAGAAGGCACCGCCAAATGTTACCAGCGTGGTAAATGTATATTCCCATTTTCGTCCGAGTGCATTTACCAGCAATCTCTTCTCATCTTCTTGCCGGGCGAGGGAACCGAGCATCGACTGTCCACCCTGTACAAAGAGCAGGAAAACAAGCAGTCCTCCCAGGAGCGACATGATAAACCACCAGTATTGTTGTAGAAATTCATATGTAATCATTGTACCATTATTTTAAACTGTGCAACATCTTTTATTGTCCGGTATGATCCGCCGGGGGAAGTGATTCCGGACCTTTTTTTATCTGCTTCACCATGATGGTGGCCTCTGCAATGAGCAGACCGGTAAAAACCAATGTAAACAGGATAAAGGAGGTTATGATATTTCCGGCCGATACCGCTGAAGCTGAAACCTCCACAGGCATGATATCCTGAATGGTCCATGGCTGGCGACCCACTTCTGCAACGATCCATCCCAACTGACTAGCCAGAAAGGAAAGCGGAATGCTCCACAACGCGACATACTGCAACCACCGGGTGTTGCTCATTCTTTTCTTGTAAAGATAGTACAGCACCACCAGGAAAAACAAAATGAAAAACATCCCGATTATCACCATCAGGTGAAAACTGTAGAAGGTGATCGGTACATGGGGAATCAGATCCGCTCCTGTTTCGAGATATCCGTAACCAAAATGCGCATAGTTCTCCCTGAGAATTGCCTCGTGTTCAGCTGCATCGGCTTCACGCCCATCCTTCATGGCCATCTGATAATTGGCCAGTGCCTGAATGGCTTTTTCTCCCCGCACCTTACGTTCTTCAAAAGAGAGTGCCGTTGTTCCATCGGGAAGGGTATAACCTCCCTCAATAATATCTTTTACTCCCGGTACAAAGGCGTTTAAGTTGCGATATCCCAGAAGAGACAAAAGCTTGGGTATTTCCACTTTGGCAATGTAGGGATTCACGTCGTCGTTGTATTCCTTCTTGGCAGGATTCAGCACTCCAAAAGCCACCAGGCCGGCTCCCTCCTTACCCTCATACAATCCTTCCATGGCAGCCAGCTTCATTGGTTGCTTTTGTGCCACCTGATAGGCGGAGCCGTCACCGGTGACGGCAAGCATCACAAAACCGACCAGTCCCACGAGTGACGCGATCTTGATGCTTTGGATGGCAAATTCAGCATGCCTCTTTTTCAGGAGATACCAGCCCGACACACCTGCCACAAAAGAGGCACCCACGGCCCAGCAGGAGAAGACAGCATGGAGAAACTTGTTGTAAGCTACAGGAGAAAGCGTCACTGCCCAGAAATCGACCATTTCATTGCGCACGGTATCGGGATTAAATTCCATCCCTATGGGATATTGCATCCATGCGTTGGCAACCAGGATCCAGAAAGCAGACAGGGTGGCTCCTGTGAAGACAAGCCACGTAGAGAGCAGATGTGCTTTTTTGCTTACCCTGTTCCAACCGAAAAACATGATGGTGACAAAGGTGGCTTCCAGAAAAAAAGCAATGATGCCTTCAATGGCAAGGGGTGCACCAAAGATGTCGCCCACAAACCAGCTGTAATTCGACCAGTTTGTGCCGAACTGAAACTCCAGAATAATTCCCGTGGCAATACCAATGGCGAAGTTAATACCGAAAATCTTTTGCCAGAACCGGGTTGTTTGCTTCCACTTCTCGTCGCCTGTTTTTACATAGATGCTCTCCATGATGGCCATGATGAGCGCCAGGCCGATGGTAAGGGGGACAAATATCCAGTGATAGCCGGCAGTGAGCGCGAATTGTCCTCTTGCCCAATTTACTGCAGATATACTTAATAGATCCATATATTACTCAGATTATACTTGTTATTTTGAAGACTCTTCTCTCCGAAGACTTTTTAACCGTTTTTCGGAAAGATTTGTGGGTTGTTGCTGTGATTTTTAAAAAATTCCGTTCAGGCCTGACCTATTCCCCCGATGGGCGGCAAAAAGCCGGGATCGGTCTGTAGGCGGATGGTTCCGTTTTGTTGTTCAAACTTATCGATGTTCTCTTTCAGCGCCATGAATAACCGCTTGGTGTGCTCCGGGGTCAGAATGATGCGTGACTTGACTTTCGCTTTGGGTACTCCCGGCACGATGCGGATGAAATCGACGACGAACTCGGAAGTTGAATGTGAAATAACGGCCAGATTTGAATAAATACCTTGGGCAATCTCATCACTCAACTCGATCTGGATCTCGTTATCCTGATTGAATTTTTCCATTATAACTGTGAATTAAATGTTATTTATAAATATTATAAATAAGCTTGAACAAAGAAAATTAAATTTTCCTTATCTGCAAAAGAAAAGTCAGAGATTCTTGAAATTTTTCTTTAATTTATGTCTGAAAAAATAATCTCCTCAGCTTCTCCATTCTTTGTATGGCAAATTTAGTGAATCGGCAACTCCCTGAAAAACCACATCACCCTGAACGACATTCAAGCCCTGCTTCAGATCGGGAGACTGGCAGGCACTCTCCCACCCCTTTTCAGCGAGCGTGATTACATAGGGCATGGTCGCGTTGGTGAGGGCACGCGTTGAAGTGACCGGTACGGCACCCGGAATATTTGCCACACAATAGTGAATGATCCCATCTACCACATACACTGGATTAGCATGCGTGGTGGGATGTGTGGTTTCAAAACAGCCACCCTGATCGACCGATACATCAATGATCACGGTGCCGGGCGTCATCTCTTTCAGCATCTCGCGAGTCAGCAGATGGGGAGCCTTCATACCCACCTGCAGGGTTGCCCCGATAACCAGGTCGGCCGTCTTCACCAAATCGGAAATGGCGAATCGGGTGGAGTAAACCGTCTCCACATTGGCGGGCATTATTTCCGACAGATAACGGAGTCTGTTTAAATTGATATCCAGTATTTTCACATTGGCTCCCAGTCCGGCAGCCATTAAAGCGGCATTGGAGCCCACGACGCCTGCGCCAATGATGATCACATCGGCCGGTTTCACGCCCGGCACCCCTCCCAACAGCACACCTTTGCCTCCCTGCGGTTTTTCAAGATATTTGGCTCCCTCCTGCACAGAGAGACGTCCTGCCACCTCACTCATGGGAGTAAGCAGCGGCAAGGTTCCGTTCTGGTCTAACACAGTCTCATATGCTATGCAAACGGCGCCACTCCGCATCATTGCTTCCGTCAGTTTTTTATCGGATGCAAAGTGGAAGTAGGTAAAAAGGATCTGATTTTCTCTGATCAGCGGGAATTCTCTCTCCTGTGGTTCCTTTACTTTTACAATCATTTCGGCACGTGCGTACACTTCCTCCATGGTGTCCACTAATTCAGCTCCTGCTTTGATATAACGTTCATCGGGCAGGTTACTTTCAACGCCGGCATTCTTTTGTACAAGTACGGTGTGACCTCTGCGCGTGAGTTCATACACGCCGGCAGGAGTCATTGCTACCCGCCCCTCCTGGATCTTAATCTCTTTGGGTATTCCTATGATTGTCATAATTAAGTAATTAGATATTTTAAAAACAAGCTACAATTGATAAGACAAAAATAACACAAAAAAAATAAAAATGACATTCTTGCTGTTAAAAAAAACACCTGGCATCTCTTTCCGGAACAAATGTTACCGATAAACGTCTTCCGACGGGATAAAGTTGAAACATTTTTTGCAGTTTGCAGATTAAATCGTATTTTTGCATGGTATTTAGATTATCGGAATATAAAATAATTTGCACAATGGTTAGTTATAAAGAATTGGGTTTAGTAAACTCTAAAGAGTTGTTCAAAAAAGCAGTCGACGGTGGCTATGCCATTCCTGCTTTTAATTTCAACAACATGGAACAATTGCAGGCTATTGTCTCCGCCTGCGTGGAAACGAAGTCACCCGTGATCCTTCAGGTATCCAGCGGTGCACGTAAATATGCCAATCAGACCTTGCTGCGTTATATGGCTCAGGGAGCCGTTCAATATGCCAAAGAGTTGGGTTATGAAATTCCCATCGTGCTTCACCTCGATCATGGTGACAGCTTCGAACTTTGTAAAGACTGTATCGAAAGCGGCTTTTCATCTGTGATGATCGACGGTTCTCATCTTCCTTATGAGGAAAACATCGCTTTGACAAAGAAAGTGGTTGAATATGCTCATCAGTATGATGTTACCGTAGAAGGCGAGTTGGGCGTACTGGCAGGCATTGAAGATGATGTTCAGGCAGAACACCATACATATACCGAGCCCGATGAAGTAGTCGACTTCGTGTCACGCACCGGCGTGGATTCACTGGCCATCTCCATCGGCACTTCACACGGTGCGTTCAAATTTACTCCCGAGCAGTGTACCCGCAATGAAGAGGGTGTTTTGGTACCGCCCCCCTTGCGTTTCGATATTCTCGAAGAAATTGAAAAACGCATCCCCGGATTCCCCATTGTGCTGCACGGCTCCTCTTCGGTACCCCAGCAATATGTGGAAACCATCAACAAGTATGGTGGTAAACTAAACGACTCCATCGGTATCCCAGAAGAACAGTTGCGCAAAGCTGCCAAATCGGCCGTATGTAAAATCAATATCGACTCCGATGGCCGCCTGGCGATGACTGCAGCTGTACGCGAAGTATTCGCTACAAAACCGGCAGAATTCGATCCCCGCAAGTATCTGGGACCTGCACGCGAAGAACTGAAAAAACTGTACATGCACAAAACAGAGAAAGTGCTCGGCAGTGCTGGTAAAGCATAAACGAAGACCAAGATAATTTAAAAAAGGATTGACCCAAACGGTGCAATCCTTTTTTTTATGCTGTAACGCCCAGTCAATGGGCCTATTCACGAGATCAGCGCCGGTTCATATCCGAGATCATCTGGTTGAAATCAGTTTCTTTCAGCAGGTCATCCAGTGAAAGATGCATCCTGTATCGCCAGTAATGTGCCGGATTGGCCGGTATGTTGATGCGTTCGGCAGCGGCATGGGGGTTCCACAGCTTTTCATCGGCCGACATCCAGTCCTGCCAGGGCAATATGACCCACATCGCCGTCGATTGAAGGTGATTGGCAAGAATCTCCCTGCAGAGTGTTGCGCTGCATTCCTGGGGTGCCGTGCCTCCGTGGTGCAAAACTTCGTTGTAATAGCGTTGTGTGACCTCCCTGTTTTCCGTCCACCATGCCCGGAGGGGCGACATATCATGGGTTGAAGTGGTGCATACGGAGAGATAAGGTAATGAACGCAAATCGGTAAACGTAGTTTTTGCATCTTTGGGCATACGCTGAATCTCCAGACTCAACATCTGCAACTCATTCATGACCGAAGGAACACAATCGGGTACCATTCCCAGATCTTCGCCACAGGCCAGCATCGATGTGGAAGAAAGCAGCGCGGGAAGTTTCTGCATGGCTTGTTCACGCCAGAAGTAGTTGTGCTTATGATAATAAAAATCATCATACAGCCTGTTGAAAGCCTCTTTCACATGATCATCCAGATACCGGTAGGAGTAGGTATACTGCGCGGTGATACGCGGATGAAACCTGTGCTGGTCATGCCGGTCACGGATAAAGAGAACCTCTGTACAAAGCGAAAGCAGTCCGTTCCGGATGCGTGTGCTCTTTTCATCAGGCAGATCGGCAAATAGCCGTTCAATCTTCTGCTGGGTATCACAGAATGATTTCAGTCTGAACCGCTGCCATCCCGAGATATCCAGATAGCTATCCTTCACCTCATCGGTATAATCACCGAATATTTCAGGCAGATAATGCTCGTGAATGAAGGGCTTTGTCATTCTTTCCTCGTCGAAAGGAATGCCAGCGTGGTTTATCTCTTCCACCCAGTATGGCAATGCCGGACTAAAATATCCGAGCAGACCCTGCACGGCATGGAGCGGTATTTCCCAGATGCGGAAAAAACCCAGGATATGATCAATGCGGTAGGCATCGAAATAATCAGACATTTTGCGAAAACGGCTTATCCACCAGGCGTAGCCATCGTCGGCCATCGCCTGCCAGTTGTAAGTGGGAAATCCCCAGTTTTGACCCAAATAGGAGAAATCATCGGGTGGCGCACCACTCTGGGTATCCATATTGAAAAGACCGGGTGCAGTCCAGGCATCAATGCTATTGCGACTGATGCCGATGGGAATATCTCCTTTCAGGGTAACACCCTTCTCCCGTGCATATTCCTTTACGCCTGAAAATTGCTCATGAAGCAGGTATTGTATAAAATACCAATAGTGGATTTCTCTTCTTGCATCGGGATTATTCTCCACCATGTGTTGCAGAAGATGTTCATTGAAACTGCTGAATTCGTCCCATTCCAAAAAGTCTGCACGCTTATTCCTGTCACGCAGATAACAATAGCAGGCGTACGGAAAAAGCCAATGGCTGTTCATCTCGTAGAAAGCCAAATATCCGGCAGACGACAATACCTGTTCTCCTAGTTCCAGAAACAAATCACGGCCATAGCTTGTCTTCAGTTGCAAGACCTGTTCATAGTCTATCTCTGCCAGGCTGTTCAGTCGTGCTGCTTCAGCGGTGTATGACTGGAATTTTTTCTTGTCTGTCAGCGGAAGAGCATGGCATCCCAGGTAAATGGGATGAAGGGCATAAATGGAGATGGCACTGTATGGATAAGAGTCGCGCCATGTTCCGGTTGCGGTGGTATCATTCACCGGAAGCAGTTGAATGAGCTGCTGTCCGGTGAGTGATACCCAGTCGATCATCTTATAAAGATCGGTGAATTCGCCGATACCAAAGCTCTCGTTCGTTTTCAGAGAGAAAACAGGAATTGAAGTACCGGTGCCTTTGTAGTTGAAGTTGTGATAATGATATTGCAATCCCATTTCCACAGAGACAACACCCTGCTCGTAAGCTTTTTCTGCATAAAGGATGCGATTGCCGCCATCTTCCCAGTGAATGATTTCACCACTGCTTTTGTCTCTGATGACGAACTTGTATTCGCAGGAAGGAGGAATTTTTTTCGCATCCAATACAATCTGCCACTCCCCTTCGTCCACATAAGATAAAGGCAATTCAACTGCCGGATTCCAGTTACCCAGGGTGTCACAGTTACCGGTCACACAAACCTGCTGCTCCCTGTTTGCAAAGGGACAAATTACATTCAATACTGCCGAATGGGCAGGATACTTCAAGGGAAGAGGTTCCTTCGCATGCCGGAAAATGCTGCTGGTGAAAACGGATGAATAGAGATAAGCGTGCCAGGGTTTGCTTTTCCAAAGATCATGTATGAGAAACTTCTTTTTGCCTTTGGTACTGTGCAATTTGCGATTCGCCCCCCATTCACGTCGGATAATGCTTTCTCCCTGGCGGATGAGGTAGTAGTAATATACATCATTGGTTCCCGCCACATTTATTTCCGTGAACCAGTCATCTCCCGCAGCTGAAAGAACAATTGCTTTGGATTCATCAAACTGTCCCAGCTCCGGTGTAGATCCACAGAGACAAACCTGTTGTCCCCATGCGGTATGATAGTTGATTTGAAATGATAGAAGAGCCATTCAGATTCTCTCGTTAAGATCATGAAAGACGATATCCGCTTTTCAATGATGTTCTGTATTAAATTATTCGTTTGTCGGAACAAATCTACAATAATTTATAAACGAAAATGATTGAAACTGATCTCTTTTAAGCGGAATGCCATGCAATCGATTGCGACAGCATGTGCTGACGCAGACATTGGATCTGTTTATTCTACAAGAAGATAAGAATCAGCAATTGTGCCGAGATGACCCTGAGAAACATGGTCAGCGGATATACGGTGGCGTAGCTCACAGCAGGAATATCATTCCCGGCTGTAGCATTGGCATATGACAATGCCGGGGGGTCGGTCATACTTCCCGCAATTAGCCCCATCAGCGTAAAATAGTTCAGCTTGCATACTCTCCGTCCAATCATACCGATGATTAACAGCGGAACAACGGTGATGNNCGCCATAACCAATCCACACATATCCGCCGTTAACCACCGTCTCCACGAAATTACCACCGGCCCCCAGTCCTACACAGGCGAGGAAAATGGCTATACCAATCTCACGCAACATCAGGTTGGCACTCATGGTAGTGTAAGTCACCAGTTTATATTTGGGACCAAATTTGCTGATCAGGATGGCCACGATAAGCGGTCCGCCGGCAAGACCCAGTTTTACCGGCTGGGGAATGCCGGGAATGATAAAAGGGATGCTCCCTACAAGCACACCCAATGCAATACCGATAAAGAAGGAGATGAGATTGGGTTCTCTCAGTCTTTTGAGTGAGTTACCAAGAAACTTCTCCACGTTGAGGATCGATTCTTCCGACCCGACTACTGTCACACGGTCACCCAGCTGTAACTGCAATCTTGAATCGGCAATCAGGTCGATACCTGCTCGGTTCACACGGGTGATATTTATGCCAAAAAGATTTCTCAGTCGCAGGCTTCCGATGGAGCGTCCGTTGATCGCCGACTTGGTAATGGATATCCTTCGTGATACAAGCTGAGAATCCAGTTTGTTCCACTCCTCTTTGCCCATTTCAATGCGTTGGCCTATCATTGCTTCAATTAACTCGATGTTCTTCAGATTGGAAACGACCAACACCTTATCACCCTCGTTCAGGACGGTTTGCGTCTTCGGCACCACCAGCTCCTGCGTACGGGCATGCAACGCCCGGGAGATCACAAATTCTTTTTGTATGAGATGCTTGATTTCACGTATATTCTTTCCAAAGATGGAAGGGTTCTCCACCAGGAGTGAAAACATATGCGCTTCGGTCATTTTGGACTCATTTTTGTCATCCAGTTCGTTATTTTCTCTGGTAAAATTGATGCGAAAAATATAGCGGAACAGAACGATGGACAGAATGATGCCGACCACACCCAGGGGATATGCTACGGCATAGGCAGTAGCAATGGTCGGATCCACAGTTCCCGTCACATCGGTGTAGGTCTGTTGTGCTGCACCCAGACCGGGGGTGTTGGTAACGGCACCCGAGAGTATCCCGACCATGGTGGCAATGGGAATGCCCGTGACAACATGAATGATGTAGGTGGTCAGCACGCCCAGAAGGACCACACCTGAAGCCAGCAGGTTGAGGGTGATTCCTCCCTGTTTGAAAGAGGAAAAGAAGCTGGGCCCCACCTGCATACCAATGGAGAAGATAAAAAGGATCAGCCCGAATTCTTTCAGAAAATGCAATACATTGGGGTCGATCTCCAAGCCCAGATGTCCCAGAAATATCCCGAAAAACAAAATCCATGTCGTCCCGAGAGAGATGCCGAAAATTTTAATTTTTCCCAGCAAGAGTCCCATGGATATCACCAGCGCAAGTACCATGATAGCATGGGCAATGCCGGTACCAGTAATTAATTCAACTAACCAATCCATTGTTATCAATAACCTAAAATATGTGTAAAAATTATTGCAAAGATAGTGTTAATTCACCGAATATAAAAAAATTTCAAACGGATGAAGAATCCCCATAATTCAACAATCTTCAAGTTCAAAGAAAGAGAATCGGGAAAATTCACGTACTTTTGCACCGAAATTGAAGTTATATGAAGAAGCTACATGTAATCACACCGGTTAAGAACTCTGTTGATACAACCCTCCGCACGATAGCAAGCGTGTGTAATTCACGTATGGAAACGAAGTTTCAGTATACGGTATATGATGATTTCAGCGATGAAGAAACCGTCAAAGCGCTCTTAATGGCGAAGGAGCAGTTCGACTTCGAACTGATCAGCCTGAGCAGTATCACACAGCATCCGTCGCCCAACTACTTGATGATCTTACAACTTGCCCAGCAGAAGGCGCTGGAGGATGACGCACACCTGGTCATCGTGGAGTCGGATGTGGTTGTTGAACCCCATACGCTGCAAACCATGCAGGAAAGAGCCCATCTGTTGCCCAAGGCGGCGATGCTGGGTGCCGTCACGACCGATGAAAACAGAGATGTAAACTTCCCCTATCTTCATGCAAGAAATTATGCCCACGGCAGCATCAAAACGGCCAAAAGAATCAGCTTTTGCTGTACACTGCTAAGCAACGCCTTGCTGGCGGAATATGATTTCCACCTGCTCGACAAGGGAAAAACATGGTTTGATGTTTCCATTTCGCACAAGGCCCTGGAGCTGGGTCTCTCCAATTACGTTCTCACCGATACGCCGGTACTGCACTATCCGCACAGCAGCCGTCCCTGGAAAAATCTCAAAAAAACCAATCCCCTACTCTATTACTGGCAGAAATTCGTGTTGAGAAGAGAAAAAATTTGATTCCGCTTATTTTACGAAGGTCACGGAAACCCATTGATTCATTTCAGCAAAGGATTGATAGTGCCATCCTGCCTCTTCTCCCTTTATGCGTATGACCGGGATATCTTCCTCATAAAATCCGCTCATAATGATTCGGCCACCTTCTTTCAATACGCTGTCATACATAGGGATATCCTGCAGAAGCACATTCCTGTTGATGTTGGCAAAGATCACATCGAAAGTTCTGTTTCCCAACAGTTCAGCTCCACCGGACAGTACACTGATATTGTCGATGCCATTGAGCTGTACGTTCTCGCGTGCGTTGTTGCAGGCCCATTCATCAATATCGATTGCTGTCACGGAATCTGCTCCTTTCATGGAGGCAAGTATGGCCAGCACAGCTGTTCCGCATCCCATGTCCAACACCGATTTTCCTTGTAAATCCATGGATAGGATCTCTTTCAGAATCAATCCTGTTGTCTGATGATGTCCTGTACCGAATGCCATCTTGGGATCGATGGTGATATTGTATCTGGCTTGTTTTTCAGGAAGATGAAACGAGCTGTGAATAAAGCAGTCATCACCAATCATGATGGGTTTGAAATAATGTTTTTCCCACTCTTCATTCCAGTTTTTATCTTCCAGTTCATGGTGTTTCCAGCTTATGTGGGCCTCCAGTGGTAAAGCGGCAAGAAGTTCCGCTATTTTTTTGGCGGAGAAAAGAGGCGCCGGGAGATAGGCATCCAACCCACCGACAACCTGTTCAAATGTCTCAAAACCAATATCGGCCAGCATGGCCGCCAGCACATCCTTCACCATCTCCCTGTCGGGATCACAGACAAACTGCACCTGTATATATTTCATTGTATCCAATTTTATGCTCCGGAGTTCTTACAAAAGTAGGCAACTTTCCGGAATCGGCGAAAAGCAGTCTGAAAAAATCAACCGACCCTGCACCAAAAAAGTAAAAAACCCTTTCATCTGTCGATATAATGTTTATAATTGTTACAAAATTGTCTATTTTATATAATGAAACACACGAATTGGTTTTTTTGTCCTACTTTTATCCAATCAAAAACATCGTTTTCCTGCCGTGACATCATCCGTATTGTTGACTTCTGATGATCGGCGTCGGGAGAACAGTCTGTCAAATATCATCTTATGAGAATTACTACCGGATTTATCGTTTTTATCATAGCCACCTTCTTGTTTCAAGGTTATAGTCAGGTTCAATGCCCCGAAATATTATCGCTGATTGAGGAAGGTGTGGCATTACACGATCAGGGAGAATACAAGCAGGCCATTAAAAAATATCAGGATGCCTTAAAACTTCAGCCCGGTTGTCCGCAGGCTACCTACGAGATTGCTTTGTCCTACCTGGCAATGAAAGATTTTAAGAAAGCATCGGAATTCAGTACAGCCGTTATCAATACAAACGATAAGCAACTTTCACCCGGTGCCTATGCCGTGAAAAGTGAAGCATTGGTCGAAATGGACCGACTGGATGAAGCAATCAGCCTCCTGCATGAGGGATTAGGTAAATATGGCGATGAATACCTTCTTCATTTTAATATGGCGGTGAATTATTATAAGAAGGACGACATGGACAAAACGCTCGAACATATAAAAAAGGCGATCGACCTGGATAAATCACACAGCGGTGCTTTTCTATTGTATGCCTACGCGCTGAACAACAGCGGGCTTTGGGTCCAGAGCATTCTTTCCATGCAGATGTTTCTGCTGCTGGAGCCCGACAGCCAACGATCTAAAAATGCCTTTGAAGAGATGCTGCAAACCATGCGCATAAAAAAGACAGGCGAGCCGGTGGAACGTTCTTTTATCCAGCAACAGATGATGCGGAATAAAGGAACATTGCTGCATCCGGAAGAAACTCCTCCATTATCAGTCAGGGATGGTCTGAACCGGGATCTGGTCTACAAAGCCATCACCGTCACGCTCGACTCATTGCAGGCCACCCCTGTCGTGGAAGATGAGTTCACGCAGTTTAAAGCGGTAAACCAGGCCATCATGAAGGTACTCCAGAAAGAGAGTCTCAATGCCGACAGCCAGGGTGTCTTGTGGACTTTTTACGTTCCTTTCTTTTCAAGCATCGAACTATCCAACTATTACGATACCTTTTGCCGTTACATCAGTGTCTCTTACTATCCCGAATCTTTGGCGTGGTGGCAACAAAACAGGCTGGCCGCGGAGAATTTTGTGCGGTGGTTTGAAAAAGGAGACAATATCTGATCGGTGAGTTAAATAAATTAGGTAACTTTGCGTTGTAGTCCGAATATATGGGAATGATCGACGAGGAAAAACTACTGGAGGAGTTACGCAATCCGCTTACAAGCCGTAAAGGGTTTGCAGCTCTGGTATCTGAATACAGCGAAAGGCTTTATTGGCAGATACGAAAGATGGTACTTTCTCACGACGACGCCAACGACATCCTGCAGGATGTTTTCATCAAGGCATGGACCAACCTCGACAATTTCAGGGGGGAATCCAAGCTGACTACCTGGCTTTACCGCATTGCCATCAACGAAAGCATTACCTTCCTGAATAAAAAGCGAACCCAGAACAACATTTCTATTGACGACGATGACACCTTTCTGCTTAACACCATTGAGAGCGATGAATATTTCGATGGCGACGAAGCACAAAAATTGTTGCAAAAAGCCATCCTCACCCTTCCCGACAAGCAACGCCTTGTTTTCCAGATGAAATATTTTGAAGAGATGAAATACGAGGATATGTCGGATATCCTGGGTACCTCTGTGGGAGCGCTCAAAGCATCCTATCATCATGCTGTAAAGAAAATAGAAAAAATTTTAGGCGACCCTGATTAAACCTTTTACATATCACGAAGTCTATTCATCAGTATAGCGAAAAGGGAAAGGTATGGAAACAAAGATTAACAAATTAAAAGAAATAGATAAAACGAAAAATCCGTTTAAAGTACCCGATAATTATTTCGCGCAATTCAACGAAGAGATAATGAGCCGCCTTCCTGAAAAGGAATATGTTGCTCCCCGTCAGGTACCGCTATGGGATAAAGTGAAACCGTGGGTTTACCTGGCGGCCATGTTTGTGGGAATGTATTTTACCGTTAATTTTCTGACCCGGAATACCGACAAAGAGCAAATTACAACGGAACAGTCCGCCACCGCTATCCAACCAGACACATCACCTGTCGACAATTATTGGTCTACAATACACATCACCGAAGAAGAGTTTTATCAGTTTCTCGAGGAACAAGTAGTAGACGATGGATACTATGATTACATGTATAATCAATATTATTTGAATTAAGGGCATAACCAAACCTCTTTTAATAAGATTTTGTCATGAGAAAAAGTATTATTTTGATATTGACGCTATGTGTGCTTCCCCTTTATATCTCTTCGTTGTCGGCTCAAGACAAAAGGATGAACATGGCCGATTATGAGAAGAGGAAGATGGAATTTATCCAAAAAGAAGCCGGTCTCACACAGGCAGAGGCCGACAAATATTTTCCGCTGAACAGCGAACTGACACAGAAAAAGTTTGAACTACACAAGCTCCACAGGGATAAGGTACAACGAATCAAGGACAACAGCAACATTTCTGACGAAGAATACCGGAGAATGCTTGATGACGATGTGGAGGTGAAACTCAAGGAAGCCGCTCTTGACAAGTTATATGCTCCCAGGTTTGAGAAAGTGCTTGCCCCGGAAAAGCTCTACAGGGCACAACAGGCTGAAAGAAGTTTCATGCAGAAGGAGGTAACCAATTTCAGGAGTGAGCAGGGAAATAGAAATAATCAGAGAAACAACAGAAGAAGATGATTCTCCCCGGGAAACTTAAATGCTCCGTAAACCACTCCTTTCCTGAAACCGTATCTCCACGTACCTACTGCTTTTCAGTGAGATATTTCCAAAATCGTTTAGGCATGTGCTGACGCTGCAACCGCGGGTTAATGCGTTCCTTGATGGTCATCGCCTTGAAATAGCCTTTCCAGAGCTCCTGAAACATTTCCTCGTCTGCCGCCATCATCAGAGAGAAGCCCTTCCAACGTTTTGTCGTAAAAAAATACACGCATGGCAAGGGGGTGGTAAATCCGGAAAAATGATGGCAAGCTGCCGATCCTCTTTTTTTTGTTTTCCCGGTTGGGAGAGGATCTTCCGCAGATAGTCCGGTGTGGCTTCGTTGACCGTGTGCATGGGTAATTCGTTGCAGGTAATAAAATATTGTGCCTTCTTCATGACGATACCCATTTTTTTCAGTTGCGAAGCATTCAGTCGGCCATATCTTCGGGAGGCAACGATCAGTTTGGCCGATTTAACGCCGATGCCGGGCACACGCAGAATAGCCGCATAGTCGGCCCGGTTGATATCGATGCTCCTGCGGTTGATGCAATAGGCGCAATCGTAGATACAGTTATTGGTGAGCATGATCTTTAACAACGAGATGCAACGTCCATCTTCCTAGAAACTGTGACAAATACCCATGCCGCCCACCGTATTTCCCAGACTGCCGGCCTTGTTTTTGCGGACAGTGCCACTGGATGAGCAGGATACATCGTATTTGGCCGACTCTGCCAATACCTTCAGTTTCTCAAGAACAACTTCATTCATCGCACCACAAGGGAAGAAATTTCCTGGGAGAGAACAAGCGAAAAATATCAGAAAATGACGATGGTGTTGATAAATAATTACCCTTGTATTTCCTTCCTGATACGTCATAAATAGCTCGTATCTGGCTCATCATATCTCCTTATGTATTGGGAGCAGTATTGGACCAGTATAGGACAAGTAAAGGACAATATAGGAGCAAAACCAGGCAAAGATCAGGACTGATTATTTTTTGGTATACTCATATTGGGTATATAAAAAAAAATTGTCTATAAATGTCTGAAAGACAATTTATAGACAATTAATCAGTTTTAAAATGCTGAATGACAGCAATTTACTGAATTTCGTGGAGCTGGAGGGATTCGAACCCTCGTCCAAACGAGGAAGCAATTTGCTTTCTACATGCTTATCTTCATTTTATTTGTCGGGAAGGAGCGCGACTGAAGACACCAAACTCAATCCTTATCTTCTTAATTTCGGAAGGGATCCGAAGCCTCTCCCATCCTATCTCCGATTTACCTGCACCACCTGATCGGAACGCTTCGAAGCCACAGCTTCCGGGTGATGTCTTGTCCTGTCACATGTGGCAGGATTAAGCGTGAACCTACTGTACTTCGGTTACGCAGCAAGAGCGTAATTGTTATTATTGCCAGTTATAGCTTTGCCGATTGAGATTAAAGTGCAAACCAACAACGCACTGCATGCTTACAAACCTCTTCTACCCGCTGTCAATACCGGTCAACCCCATGTTGTAAAAGAACGCTTTCTTATCACGAAACTAAGACACAAAATTAAACAAATGGTTTAAATCTGCCAAATGTTTCTATTTCCTCCGTTTTTTTTCTTTATCGGACGACTCCGATAGAACATACTGTGGGTAAAACGCATTCATATAATCTATCTTTATCTATTTCAATTCTAATACTTTATCAAACCGTTTTTGCATACAAACTCGTTGCGGCTTTTCTTTTCACGATATAATTTCAGGTTCTCTTCCTGCTCGGTCCAGCCGGCCGGATGATCGAGATGATACACAATTGCCAAATTACGTAGCGATACATGTTGATATCCCGCTGCGCGAAACCGCCACGAAAGGTCACGGTCTTCCCCGAATGCCGGGCGTGTATAATCTTCATCAAAGCCATTGATGGCGTAAATAGCCTTTTTCGAAAATGACATGTTGCAACCCAGTAACCTGTCATTCTTACGCAGGCCCGGTAAAAAAGCAAGCAAGCCATCGGGGTCAATGAAGATACCCTCCTCCAGAAAAGAAATAGCACCTTTCCCGACAAACAACTTGCGCCTTAAAATAGGTTGCAAACGCTGTGAATAAGCGCTGTTACCGATCAAACTACCAGAAAGGAAAGCATCCAGCTTTACACGTTTTCCCGCCAGCACAACTCCCTCATCTGCAGAGCGTAAATGCATTTCCATGAATCTTTCATGAAGAACACAATCCCCATCAATAAAAATAAGCCACGCTGTTTGTGCCGCCCGTATGGCATTGTTGAGACTCCTGTTTTTTTGCCATCCCCTGTCTTCCTGACAAATATGCTGATAGGGCTGTTCAAAAGGATACTGTGCAATAAATTCGCGCATGGAACGATCCTCTCCATCTTCCGCGATGATAATTTCAAATCTTTTCTCTGTCTGAAATTTCAGGGAATCCAGAACCGTTTTCAGAAAGGGAATATTTTTATATACCGAAATAATCAAACTCGCTTTCATCTCTCTGTTTTTACAACCAGATAGCTGACCAGTACGAACAAGGATTTTTGCTGTTCATAATAGCCCAGGTGTGATTTGTTGGCTGGCTCAAATGCACGCCTTGCCTTTGATTTTTTTATTTGTGTTCCCGGAAAATGAAACCGCTTCTCCTTATAACGAATATAGCGGATTTCTCCCTGAGGCATCCTGATAAAATTCATCGCTTTCTCCGGTTCATTGGCAACATAAACCAGCTTCTCGAACATCGGATCTGACACATTCACATGCACATGGTGGGGTCTGAACAAACCGATCAGTCGGTTGAAGCCTTTCGAGTGGGTGCGCTGATAATGCAATCTACCATTTAATTCGCGGAAGAAAAGCGGTTTGTGACGATAATTCAGCGCATCAATGATCTCTTTATGCAAATGACGGGTTCTAACCCTTTTGGAGTCTGAGCGGACTCTGTAATAGAGTCCTACAATCGGGAGGCGTACAAACTCGCCACCATCTTCAAATAGCGAAAGCCAAAAATCCCAATCTTCCCTTCCCATGATCCTGTCACAATATCCCCCAACCTTTTGCCAATCCTCTTTGCGATACATCGCACAGTTATCTATCAGATTGTGCAGGCATAACTTGTTGATACTGAATTTGGGTGATTTCCATCTGCCATTTTTCTCACCAAAGAACCAGGCTTCGCAGCTAACCAGTTTTACTTCCGGACGTGTTTGCAGCACCTTCACTGCCTCCTCTACATAATCGGGGGAGATGAGGTTGTCTGAATCCAATGGGAGGATATAGACGCCTTTTGCTTTACTGATGGCATGATTGCGTGCTGCAGAGGCACCAGCATTGGCTTGGGTATAAACCCTTACGATATCGTGTTCTTCGGCTATCTTTTCCAGGATATTCAGTGTGGCATCACTGGATCCGTCATTCACGATCAGGATCTCAATGGGAACGTAACGGGTGGCTAGCGCCGAACGGACGGTTTCATCGATAAACTTCTCTGCATTATAAGCCGGGACAATGATACTTACCAATGGATTTCCCATGTCTGACTTTCTCTTTTCTTTCATTATATTAATTGCGCAAAGATAGCGAAGAAAATCCAGATAGAAATTATGTTTCAAAAGAAATACAATTTGCAGGTTTCACAGAAAAAATGCGTAATTTTGTAACATAGTAACCAATCGGGTATGAACAAGATTATTGCAAAAGAAAATTTTTCAGAGAAAGTTGTACGTTTTGAAGTAGAGGCGCCACTCATTGCAAAAAGCCGCAAGGCAGGCCACTTTGTGATTGTTCGCGTAGGAAAGAAAGGAGAACGGGTGCCCTACACCATTGCCGCCGCCAATCCTCAAGCGGGCACGATCACGCTGGTCATCCAGCGTGTTGGCCGATCATCTGAAAAGATTTGCCAGCTCGAAGTGGGTGATTATATCACCGACATGGTCGGCCCGCTCGGTAAAGCCACCCACATTGAAAACTTTGGCACGGTTGTTTGTGCAGGCGGCGGTGTGGGTGTTGCGCCGATGCTGCCCATCATTGAAGCCATGAAGAAAGCGGGAAACAGGGTTATCTCCGTCCTGGCTGCCCGCACGAAGGAGTTGATCATACTGGAAGAACAGGTTGCCAAATATTCAGATGAAGTGATCATCATGACCGACGACGGTTCGTATGGTGAAAAGGGACTGATCACCCAAGGCGTGGAAAAAGTGATTCAACGGGAGAAAGTAGACCTGTGTGTCACCATTGGCCCGGCCATCATGATGAAATTTGTGGCACAGCTGACAAAAAAATACGAAGTCCCCACCCTCGCCTCACTCAACACCATCATGGTAGACGGCACCGGCATGTGCGGCGCCTGTCGTGTCACCGTAGGCGGGAAAACCAAGTTTGTCTGTATCGACGGACCCGAGTTCGATGCCCATCAGGTGGATTTCGACGAGATGCTAATGCGATTAAAAGCTTATAACTGAACATAACGGGACGTTTATTTCAGGTTATCATACAGGAAGGAAACATCAAGAAATATGAGCGAATATTTACAGGCGGAAAGAGCACAGGAGTGGCGTGAGATCCAGCGCAAATCAATGAAGAATAAAGACCGTACCGCCATACCGCGGGTGAAGATGCCCGAGGTGGATCCGGAAGTGCGCAGCCATACCTACGACGAAGTAAACCTTGGCCTGACGGAAGCACTTGCCCTGGAGGAGTCTCGCCGCTGCCTCGATTGTGTGGATCCCACCTGCATCACCGGCTGTCCGGTAGAGATCAACATTCCCAAGTTCATCAAGAACATAGAACGGGGCGACTATCCGGAGGCAGCCCGCACACTGAAAGAGACCAGCGCACTCCCGGCAGTATGCGGACGTGTATGTCCCCAGGAACGTCAATGTGAGAGCCAATGTTTTTATACACTGAAGCTAAAGAAGGAACCTGTTGCCATCGGGCATCTGGAGCGTTTTGCTGCCGACTATGAACGCAACAGCGGTCAGATCTCCATTCCCGCAACAGCGGCGGCCAATGGCATCAAAATAGCCGTTGTCGGCTCAGGTCCGGCCGGTCTTGCCTTTGCCGGCGACATGGTAAAACTGGGTTATGATGTCACCGTATTCGAAGCGCTCCACGAACTGGGAGGGGTACTGCGTTACGGGATTCCTGAATTCCGCCTGCCCAATGAGATTGTAGATATCGAGATTGACGGACTCAGCAAGATGGGTGTAAAATTTGAAACAAATTGTATCGTTGGGAAAACCATCTCACAGGAAGATCTGAAGGAAGAGGGTTTCAGCGGCATCTTCGTGGGCAGTGGTGCCGGTCTGCCCAACTTTATGAATATACCGGGTGAAAATCTAATCGGCATCATGTCGTGTAATGAATACCTCACCCGCGTCAATCTGATGCAGGCAGCCGATCCGGAAAGTGATACACCGGTATATAAAGGAAAAAGAGTCGCCGTGATAGGCGGTGGCAATACTGCCATGGATGCGGTGCGCACAGCACGCAGGCTGGGTGCGGAGAAGGCGATGATCGTCTACCGCCGTTCGGAGGAAGAGATGCCGGCACGCGTGGAGGAGATCAAGCACGCCAAAGAAGAAGGGATTGATTTCTTCACACTGCACAACCCGATTCGTTACGAAGGTGATGAGCGGGGACGTGTGCAACGCATGCTGCTGCAACGCATGCAACTGGGCGAACCCGATCAGTCAGGGCGTCGCCGTCCCATTGCCGTTGAAGGTGACACACTCTGGCTGGAAGTGGATGAAGTGATTGTGAGCGTGGGTGTCTCTCCCAACCCACTGATACCGCAAACCTTTTCCGGCATGGAAATTACCGCATGGGGAACAATTGTGGTCAACAACAATACCATGCAGACCGCCGATGAGATGATCTTCGCCGGGGGTGACATTGTGCGTGGCGGAGCCACCGTTATCCTTGCCATGGGTGACGGAAGAAAAGCGGCGAAGTCGATGCACGCCCATTTAACACATCCGTTATGAAAATAAAGATACTGGCCGATGCCCATATTCCCTATCTGAAGGGGGTGGCCGAACAATTTGGGGAAGTGGAATACCTGCCCGGGAATCAATTTACCCGGGAAACCATCAAAGATAAAGATGCACTGATTGTGCGCACTGTCACCCACTTCGGAGAGGAGATACTCGCCGGAACTGCGGTAAAACTGATCTGTTCCGCCACCATCGGTTACGACCACATCGACACGGATTATTGTGACAGCCACGGCATTGCCTGGCGGACAGCGCCGGGCTGTAATGCCAATTCGGTGGAACAATACATCACGGCCTCATTGCTCTGCCTGGCAAAAAGGTATCAGTTTAGTCTGCAGGGAAAAACCATCGGCATCGTGGGCGTGGGCAACGTGGGAAGCAAAGTGGAGACTGCCTGTCGGAAACTGGGAATGAACCTGCTGCTGAACGACCCCCCCAGGGAGGAAAAGGAGGGAAATTCAACAGGGATGTTTGTGGATCTGGAGGTCATCAAACAGCAAGCAGACTTCATCACCTTTCATACCCCCTTGACGAAAACCGGCAAACATGCAACCTTCCACCTGGCTGATGAATCCTTTCTACGAACCGTCGCCAGGAAGCCCTTTATCATAAATGCTGCCCGTGGAGGCATCACCGACAATCAGGCACTCAAAAAGGCTCTCCACGAAGGGAACATCTCCGGGGTTGTGATGGATTGCTGGGAAAACGAACCGGATATAGACCGGGAACTGCTCGCACTGGCCGATATTGCCACGCCCCATATTGCCGGCTACAGTGCCGACGGCAAATGGACCGCCACTAAGATGAGCCTGGAAAACCTGAATAATTTCTTCAGACTTGGCGTCACGCCTCAATACGACAAGATACCGCAGCCCCTGCTACCGGTGATTGATCTGGATAAAGTATCTCCCAATGCCCAACTGGCGCATGCTGTCTGGCATAGCTATGATCCAATGACAGAAACGATTGCACTCAAACCGTCACCTGAAAAATTCTATTGGTTTCGTTCAAACTATCCGTTGAGAAGGGAATATCAAGCATACAGGATCGTTAATGCAGCCCCGTCTGTGACAGAGAAACTGGAGATGCTGGGATTCGGACAATCCACTGCTTTTGAAGAAAAAGGTAATCTGCTGAAAGATCGAACGTTTTAATAGTAGAATTTAACGTAAATAAGGGAAACAGGACTTTTTTTATTATACGGAATTGGGTATATTTGCCTACTGTAAAATACCGGGGAATTGATTAAGTAAATTTATATAAACATTCAAACCAACATGAACAGGAAATCCAATCTTTTATCGCTTTTGTTTGCTTTGACGGTGGTTTTATTCGCTACCTCATGCAGCAGTAAATTGAAACCGCTTTCGCAAAGCAACTTCAATGTCACGCCCTCACCGATGGAGACGGTGGGTAATCAAGTTCCAGTAACCGTAAATGGAACCTTCCCCGAAAAGTGGTTCCACAAAAACGCCATCGTTACCATCACACCCGTCCTGAAATATGGAAACAGCGAACTGGCCGGCACGCCTTTCAGCTATCAGGGTGAAAACATCTCCGGAAACAGAGTGACAATCTCCAATAGCAGAGGTGGTAATTTCACCATCACTTCTACCTTTCCCTATTCTCCCGAGATGCTCAACTCGGAACTGTATTTACGATTCGACGGGAAAATAAAGAACAAACAATCTATTCTGCCTGATTTAAAAGTGGCAGACGGTGTTATTGCCACATCGGCACTGGCCGACGTGAGGACAAGCGCGCCCTCGGTGGCAGATGATAAATTTCAGCGCATCATCCAGCAAGCCCAGGAAGCCAGCATCATGTTCGTGATTCAGCAGGCCAATCTGCGTCAGAGCGAATTGAACAAAGGAGACATGAGCACCTGGAAAAACCGTGTTGAACAGGCTTTCAACGATCCGAAACAAAACGTAAACGTGGAAGTATCTGCTTATGCATCTCCCGATGGAGGTGTTTCACTCAACGAAAGACTGGCAGCACAGCGTGAGAAAAATACTTCTGCCTACCTGGAAAAAGAATTGAAAAGCAGAAATATCGATACCGATGTATATGCCCGTTACACTGCCCAGGATTGGGATGGTTTCCGTCAGCTTGTATCAGCATCCAACTTACAGGATAAGGAACTGATACTGCGCGTACTGGAGATGTATCCCGACTCAGAAACACGCGAGAAGGAAATCAAAAATATCTCTTATGTATTCGAAGATCTTGCTGAAACCATCCTCCCGCAACTGCGCCGTTCACGAATCACCGCCAACATTGAGATCGTTGGCAAGTCGGATGAAGAGATCATGACTGCCTGGAACAGCAATCCGAAAGAACTGACGGTTGAAGAGCTGTTGTATGCTTCTACCATCACCTCAGATGAGAAAGTAAAGGAACGTATTTATCAGTACGTCACAGCCAACTTCTCAAACGATTACAGGGGCTGGAACAATATTGGAACCATGTTCTACAAACAGGGCGACTACGCAAAAGCAAAACAGGCTTTTGATCGTGCAGCACAAGTAAATCCCTCCGCTCCCGAAGTGAACATGAACAAAGCCCTGCTGGCCATCATGAACAACGACCTGCAAACAGCCAATGAGCTGTTGGGACGTTCTGCAGGTGCAGACGGCCTCGACGAAGCAATGGGATTGATCAATCTGCTACAGGGTAACTACAATCAGGCTGTGGGTGCATATGGCAACAACAAGACAAACAATGCCGGTCTCGCGCAATTGCTCGTGCGGGATTACAACAAAGCCAAGCAGATACTTGAATCAGTGGAAAATCCAAATGCCACAACTGCATACCTGCTGGCCATCATTGCCTCACGCACAAACAACTTCAACGATGTATCCACAAACCTGAGAACGGCCATCAGTCGTGATCGTAGCTTTGCGGCCACTGCTGACAAAGACCTGGAATTTGCCAAATACCGCACCAACCAGGAATTCAGATCGATCGTACAATAAATGATGTGATCCTATTCACAGAAGAAGTGGGCCCTGCGGGTCCACTTTTTTTATTCAGATAACTGTGTATGCAGGAGGTAAATGATCTGCTTTTTGTTATAAAAAGTGTAGTTTAAAGAAGTGAATTGCTGAAAAACGTGTAATTTTGTCACCGCAATACAACGTCGTTGCAAAAAAATAAAAAACGGATAATTACAAATTATATGATCCGGACAAAAGTTGTCGTAAAGTACCTGGGATTTATCCTGTTATTTAATTCGCTGTTTCTGTTTATCTCGGCAGCCATCTCACTATTCAACAACGAAACATCTTTAATCCCCCTAACGATCAGTACAATAATATGTGCTGTAGCAGGTATTCTGCCGCGGCTATTTATTGGAAAAACAGGGGAAGTACAATTTCATGAAGGACTTGCCATCAGCGTGATCGGATGGTTTGTGACCTGTATCGCAGGCATGCTTCCTTATTTAATATGGGGAGGTGAATTCGACACAATAGCCAATGCTTTTTTTGAAAGTGTATCAGGTTTTACGACTACAGGTGCCAGTATTTTAAATGATATAGAGGCACTGCCCAAAGGATTGCTATTCTGGCGTTCTTCCACCTCATTTATTGGGGGCGTGGGCATTGTTCTATTTGTATTGCTGGTGCTTCCTGAAAAAAAGGGAGTCATGACGAGTTTTTACCGCTCAGAGGTATCAGACTTATCAAAAATGAGTTTTCTAACGAGATCAAGACAGATTATCAGAATCATTGCGACTGTGTATTTCAGCCTGATTATTGTAGAAACAACCCTGTTAACGTTATTGGGAGTTAGTTTCTTCGACGCTGTCTGTCATTCTTTCACCACGGTGGCTACCTCCGGATTTTCCACCAAAAACTTAAGCATTGCTGCTTTTGATAGTATATGGGTAGAGATAATTATCATGTTTTTTATGTTTATCAGTAGTATCCATTTCGGGTTGATTTACGCTACAATCACAAGAAAGAAAAACAATATTTTCTCCTCACGCCCGGCCCGCTTATATTTATTGGTGATGCTTACTGGCATCATTTTAATAACACTGCAACTGACGGGAGAAAATATTTACGGATTTTGGGAATCGCTCCGGTATGCTGCTTTTCAGGTGATCTCTTTGGGAAGTACCACCGGTTACGCAACGGTAGATACTGCGAACTGGCCTGTATTTTCAATCATTCTGCTTCTCTATTTTTCCATTCAGTGCGGAATGGTCGGTTCCACTGCCGGAGGAATAAAATTTGACCGTATTTATCTATTTTTCATTTCAGTAAAGAAACAATTAAAACTTATTTTACACCCCGAAGGAGTCTTCGCTGTGAAAATAAACAAACAAATGATCGATCAAAACCTACAGTTGCAAATTATGGTTTTTATTATTCTCTATATCCTTACATTCTCGCTAACTGCACTCTTACTTTCCGTTATGGGTATTGATTTGTTAACTGCGTTCTCTGCATCCATTGCGACTATTGGAAATGTAGGTCCGGGATTTGGCGGAGTAAGTTCACTGAGTAACTACAGCCATTTACCCGACGCTGCCAAATATGTCCTTTCTTTCAACATGCTGCTGGGACGTCTCGAGATCATGAATGTGTTTGCACTCTTTATGATGTTGTCGTTAAAAAGGAAAGGTTGAGGCAGGCAGTTTGATGATATTGGCGACCTGCCCGGAACGAAATGCCGTTTACTTTTCGTATCTTTGCGACACTTTTTTAAACAACTGACTGCTTAAATGATGATGAACTTTGTGGAAGAACTCCGTTGGCGCGGCATGATACAGGATGTGATGCCCGGCACGGAAGAACAGTTAATGAAAGAACAAACCGCGGGTTATCTGGGAATAGACCCCACTGCCGATTCTTTGCATATCGGTCATCTGGTGGGTGTAATGATGCTAAAACACTTTCAACGTGCCGGACATACTCCCGTCGCACTGGTGGGCGGTGCCACGGGAATGATTGGCGATCCCTCCATGAAATCGGCCGAGCGCAATCTGCTCGATGAAGAGACATTGCGCCACAACCAGGAAGCCATTAAAATACAGCTGGCCAAATTTCTCGATTTTGAGAGCGACATACCCAACAAGGCCATCCTGGTGAACAACTACGACTGGATGAAGGATTACAGCTTTCTGAACTTCATCCGTGATATCGGGAAGCACATCACTGTAAACTACATGATGGCGAAAGACTCTGTAAAAAAACGACTCAGCGGTGAATCGAGTGAAGGAATGTCGTTCACCGAGTTCTCTTATCAGCTAATGCAGGGTTATGATTTTCTGCATCTATACAGGGAAAAGGGTTGCCGCCTGCAACTGGGAGGATCCGACCAGTGGGGAAATATAACGACCGGAACCGAACTGATACGTCGTGTGGAAGGTGGAGAAGCTTTTGCCCTGGTCTGCCCACTGATCACCAAAGCCGATGGCGGCAAATTCGGAAAGACCGAGAGCGGCAACGTGTGGCTCGACCGGCGTTATACATCTCCCTATAAGTTTTATCAGTTCTGGTTGAATGTGAGCGACACCGATGCCGAAAAATACATCAAGATATTTACCGCTCTCTCAAAAGAAGAGATTGAGGCGCTGGTGGCAGAACAACAATCGGCTCCCCATCTGCGTCCGTTACAGAAGAAACTGGCTGAAGAGATTACCGTGATGGTTCACTCACGGGAAGATTACACCATGGCCGTGGATGCTTCGGAGATTCTCTTTGGGAAATCCACCTCACAGGCACTGCATGCCATCGACGAGGAAACATTCCTGCAGGTATTTGAAGGAGTACCGCAATTTGGCATCTCAAAAGAAAAACTGGCCGCAGGAATCAAAGCCGTGGATCTGCTGACTGACGATGCGGCAGTCTTTCCTTCCAAGGGTGAGATGCGCAAAACGGTGCAGGCAGGCGGCGTGATGATCAACAAAGAGAAACTGGAAATATTTGATGACCAGATCGACCACTCACATCTGATCGGAAACAAATATATCCTGGCACAACGGGGAAAAAAGAACTATTTCCTGCTCATTGCAGAATAAAGCTGTTAAAGCTGATTTTCACACCCAAATTGAAGGGGAAAAATTTGCAACGTTAAAATTATTATACTACTTTTGCACTGCTTTTCACGAAGCAGTAAGGATTGTCCCATGGTGTAATGGTAGCACATCTGATTTTGGTTCAGCCAGTTAAGGTTCGAATCCTTGTGGGACAACTTAGAAAATTATTAAACCTCTCTTAATCAACAAGTTAAGCGAGGTTTTTCTTTTGTATCAAAAAGAAGCATAGAAATATCACTGAACAAAAAACCCGGAACAGTCTGTCCCGGGTCCTTTGTAACGATAACAGATGAAACGTTATTTGGAATAACTCTCTTTTACAAAAGCTGCATTGTTCAAATAATCGTAACTTTCCTTCACCCCTTCGAAAGGAGTTCCGGTGTATCTTTCCACTTCAACGACCATATATTTGGTACCGGCTTTATCAGCGTTATTATAGATACTTTCAAAATCAACTTTTCCGCTTTTTCCCAGTTCAAGTTCATCTTTGATATGGAGTACTTCGAAACGGCCGGGATAATTATTAAAATAGTCTACCGGATTTTTGCCACCTTCACCTACCCAGTAAACATCCATCTGGAAGAATACCTTCGCAGGATCGGTATTTTTAAGCATGTAATCATACATCAGCTCTCCTTCCACTTCTTTAAATTCGAAGTTGTGGTTGTGATATCCAAAACGAAGGCCAGCCGCATTGCATTTCTCACCAACCTGGTTGAAGTAGTCGCAGTAAGCCTGCAAGTCGGTCAACGTTTTTGGTGTAGGTATCCAGGCAACCACCAGATACTTCATCCCGGCATCTTTGTGTGCCTGTATGGCAGTATCCCACCATGCCCAGGTTTCGTCCCAGTTGGTGTCGGCAGCAGGTTCAGCCAGCGGTCTGCCGGCATGCGACGACAACACAACCATACCGGCATCTTCAATCGATTTTTTGAAATCGGCAGGAGCCATACCGTAGAACTTTCCATCGTTGTAACCGGCAGCTTCAACACCGGTGTAACCTATTTCAGCCACCTTGGCAATGGTCGCGGCATAGTCGGCCTTGATATCATCGCGCACCGAGTATAACTGCAGGTAAATGTCTTTTTTTACTGCAGGCGCAGTTTCCTCTTTTTGCTTTCCCTGAACACAGCCTGAGAAAATAAACAAGCTGCACAGAAGGGCTGTACCGAATAACATAGACTGTTTTTTCATTGTATCTGTTTTTATGAAAGGATATTTCCACACTCTGGCAGAAATATCCTTTGTGGGTAATGATTAATCCAATATTTTAATTTTGATATTTCTATACCATACATCGTCGCCATGATCCTGCAAGCCGATGAAACCTTCCTGGTTCTCGCCACCTGCATTCAGGAAGTTAGGCCAGTCTTTGAATTTGCTTGCGGCAACCATTTCTTTCCAGGCGTCTGTCCACAGATGATACTCTACCACATTCTCTCCATTCTGGGAGTGAATAACAGTTCCCCTGTATACCATGATTCCACCGGTATTCCACTCACCGGCAGGTTTTGAATTCTGTGGAACGGCAGGAACCAAATCATAAAGAGAGGCCGACTGACGGTTTCCATCCTTTCCTAATTTGGCATCGGGATGTCTTTCGTTGTCCAGAACCTGATATTCGGGTGATGATTCATAGATGGGTTTTCCTTCTACCTCCTGAGCCAGGTAAAAGACACCGCTGTTACCACCTTCCGACACTTTCCACTCGAAGGTAAGCTCAAAATTCTTGAACTTCTGATCATAGATGATGTCGCCACCATCTTTTGCTCCGGCTTCACCCATACCCGAACCGTTGATCTTGATGGCGCCATCTTCAATAGTCCATGCTGCAGGCATGTCGGCACGGTTGTAACCACGCCAGCCTGTAAAATCGGTTCCATCAAAAAGGGTGATCCAGCCCTCATCGGCTGCAACCACTTCGGTAGAATCAACACCATCGGTGGCCTTCGATTGTTTGCTGGCGTTTGTGCAAGACGAGAAAATCATTCCTGACATAATGAGTAAACTAAACAAATAAAACACTTTTTTCATAACTATTTTCTTTTTAATTAAACTGACGGTTGACTTTTACAAGATAGGGAACAACGATGTCACTAATCCGTCGCTGTTCCCTTTAAGACTTTCAATTACGGCATGGCCGGTAATTGATAACCATTTTTGTATGTGTGCTTGATGAGCTCATTTGCATATTCTACGGCATTCACCGGCTCCGTCCAGGTCTTGTTGAAAGTAGGATGACCGTCAGTGATCTTGAAACCGTCTTCAATGATGGTTCTGATGGTAGCATCGGCAGGAATATTGGTGAAGCGCATATTTTCGCCATCCCATTCCAGTTCCTGATTCAACGATTGCAGTCTCACGGCAAGAACGCCCATGACTACCATTTCGTTGAATGGTCCGGCTTCTGAGAAAGGAGAAGCTGTTTCCACACGGTTCGACGGTGTTTCCTTGCAGGCGCGCACCCAGTCCATTTCGTGCGAAAGGGTCACTTCACGCTGTGTCTTGGGCGAGCTGGGCTTCCGACCCGATACCAACCATGGGTTCACACCGTAACATCCGCAGATCAGGGTGTCTTTTGTTCCATGGAAGATGACGCCGCCACCCTGATCATTCAGGTTTTTGCCGGCCGGCACACCTTCGGGACGCATGGGCACCAGGCCGCCATCGTACCAGTACACTTCCACTTCGGGCATACCTACCCTGGGCAGGTTGTCACGCTGTGGGAACACATACTTCACCATCTGGGCGTTGGGAGCGCAGTCGTTCAGCAGCATGGTGGATGATCCCTGCACCTTTGTGGGATAACCCAGGTTCAACCCCTTGAATACGGGATGAAGGATGTGACAGGCCATATCACCGAGGGCACCTGTACCAAAATCCCACCATCCACGCCAGTTCCAGGGATGATAGATATTGTTGAAAGGACGGTTGTTGGCCGGCCCGATGAAAAGATCCCAATTCAGGGTAGAGGGTACCTTGTCGGCCTTTTGCGGCGTCATCAGTCCCTGTGGCCAGATGGGCCGGTCGGTGAATGTTTCCACCCTGGTTACTTCCCCTATCTGTCCGTCGCTGATCCAGTCGATCACCTGACGCACGCCGGGACCGGATGAACCCTGGTTGCCCATGCTGGTGGCTACCTTGTGTTTTTTGGCCAGATTGGTGAGCAAACGCGATTCATACACGCTGTGTGTAAGCGGCTTTTGAACATAAACATGTTTGCCCATGGTCATGGCCTCGGCAGCAATCAGTGCGTGGGTATGGTCGGCGGTAGCTACCACCACCGCATCGATGCTCTTTCCCAACTCTTCATACATCTTTCTGTAATCGTAGTATTTCTTTGCTTTGGGAAAATAATCGAAAACACGCTGGCTGTATTTCCAGTCCACGTCACACAACCCGACAATGTTCTGGCTTTCCAGATTTTTCAGGTTAGCAAAACCCATTCCGCCCACACCTACCCCGGCAATATTCAACTTATCACTCGGAGCCGTATAGCCCATACTCTTTCCCAGTACCGATGAAGGTACTACTGTGAGACCGGCTGCTGCAATAGCTCCGGTTTCTAAGAATCTTCTTCTTGAAATTTTTGATGACATAAGTAATTTTTTAGGTGTTAACTCTCAGTTAATAATGATTTATTCTCTTGTAATTTCTTCTTTGTCTTTGTCCCAGTACATGGTTCTTCCTTCCAAGTATGCCCGTGTTCCCATGTGCGCCGAGATGGCCTCTTGGAAGCCCTGATCTATGCCGCACGACGGTTGTTTGCCCTTGCGAATGCAGTCGATCCATTCCTTCAGATGCAGAAAGGTGGTGTTGTAACGTTTTCCACTGATAAAGGAATAAAGCAATCCACGTTCGGCGAAATAGCGTTCTGTAGCCGTGGAAACAGCATCTACACTTTTCCCCGGAACATAGGTATAAAATGGCTCACCCGGTTTGATGATACCCTGATCAACTTTCTGGCGGTATTGTTCAGTTCGTGGATCAACAGTCACAGTGAGGGTGTTGCCTACTTCCATGGTGGCGTCATGGCCCATAATTTTCCTGTTCCGGCTGAACTGACTGGCAAGTGTGGCAGAATAAAGCATGGTCAGATCCTTGTCCTTATATTCAAATACCGTTTGTAGCACATCGGGTACCGTACGTCCATCCTTAAAAAAATAAACACCGCCCGAAGAACTTGCCGATGAAGGAATACCCAGGTTAAGTATCTGGTTCATCGCGTCATATTCATGCGTGAGCAGATCGCCGCTCAGACCGGTGCTATAGTCCCACCAGCAACGCCAGCGGAAAAAGCGCTCCAGACTGAATTTATCCCGGGACTCCGGACCTACGTATTTCGTTACGCCCGCAGAAGTCATGTAATCCATATATTCTTTGATGCGCTCAGGGTCCCCTTCAAACTGTTTCCAGTCGATGTTCTCCCGACTGGCCTGTTCGTGGATTGGATAGACCCAGGCACCGTTGGGATCGTTCCGGTTGGTGCCGGTCTCAATCAGGGATATTTTACCAAGCAGACCCTTCTCTATAATCTGACGGGCGCGCTCATAGGCTTCAATCTGTCTGTTTTGATGGCCCAACTGAAAAACGAGATGCGGATTTTCCTTAACGAGCGTACGGAGTGCATAGGTCTCCGGAACAGTCCATGTCATCGGTTTCTCCACATATACGTGCTTCCCTGCCCTGATGGCATCCATGGCCATGGTGCCGTGCCAGTGGTCGGGAGCCGCAATCACCACCGCATCCACATCGGGTGCGGTCAGCAACTCACGGTAATTTAGATAACGCTTCGGCTGAGGACCATACTTGCCGTTCAGCCCTTCGCGAAAGATATTGGATCCGGCATGGATCGCATCTTCTGCATATACATCAAAAATATCGCATACACCCGTAATCTCTATCCGCAGATCTTCCTGCTCAAGAAAATCCTGATAGCGGGTGTTTTCTGAGTTAATCCGTGCCTGCTCTTTCAGATTTTCCACATAGGCAGGTGTTGCGAAGCCAAGTGCCTGCATCAGCTGTGAACCCCTTATTCCGTAACCGATGATGCCCAATCGGAGGATCGGTGCATCGGAGATGGTAGGCGTATAAGCAGCTACATCACTTTTAAAACGGAACATTTCAGCCGCATTGCGGTTGGTAAACTCCGTTTTCTTCTTTTGATATACCCCATAGGCCATTGCCCCCAGTACGGGTACCGCTACCATCGCTTTGAGGGCATCACGGCGGCCCTGAGAAACCTTTTTATCCGGTTTATCTGCGTTTTCTTTCTGTATGTCGTTTTTTTCTTCGCCCATAAAAGTAGACTTCCTTCTTGCTTCGTTTCTGATTGTACGGTACAAAATACCGCTCTCAACCATCGACTTAATTATGATTTTTTTCTGCGAAACAGCAAACTGTCCAATCCAATGATTCGGGAAGTGGGAAACAGCATCAATACAACAGTTGCTGCCAGCATGATCAGGTTTTTATCGATCCACAGGTATGAACCTTCCGTCGGCAGTATGTATGCTGCATGCAACAACGGAGGATGAGAAAGATAAAACATCAACAAAAAAAGGATGGCGCTGAAGTACCCAATCCTGGTAAATAATCCCAAAATCAATGACAACCCGACCAATGTAAGCCCCCATTCGTTGACTATGTTAACAACGTCGAGCAGCGCAGCGTTCCCGGCAAGTTGTCCGAACAAGGGGGCAAAAAATCCTTTCGAGTCGATCAGATAACCATAGGCTGACCAGTTGGGAGTTAATAGCTTTGCCAATCCTTCGTATAAAAAATACCATCCGATGAACACGCGCAGTATGAACAATGCATAAAGTTGCAGTTTGCTGTATTGAAATGATTGCATCTTTTCTTTGTAAAATGACCAATTAGATTTTCTCCTCTACTGAAAATAAACAGTGTCGTAAAAGTAAGATAAAAAAAAACTAAAACGAAATTTTAACGACAGAATCAAGCAAGAATGATTTAAAAAATACAAATACTTTATCAAAAATAGACAAATGATCACCGAAAGCCATAAATTTGCTTACTTTTACAATGAATGAAAATAATGGATGAAAGAACAGCATCATGAACCAGAACACTTTTTTAGGCTTAATTGAACAGAGCATCCGCAATAACTGGCAGGCACCGGCGATGACCGATTTTGAGGGAAAAACTTTTTCTTACAAAGATTTTGCCCGTGAAATAGACCAGCTGCACGATTACTTCCATGCTGCCGACATACAACGGGGCGATAAGATCGCAGTCTGCGGGAAGAATTCCGCGCGCTGGACAATCGTTTTCTTTGCCACACTTTCCTACGGAGCAGTGGCGGTAAGTATCCTTCATGAGTTTGACAGGGAGAGTGTGCAGTTTATTGTGGATCACTCCGATTCGAAGATGTTCTTTGTCGATGAAAGCATATGGAGACTGATTGATGACACCACCCTGCCCAAGTTGGAGCATGTATTTTCACTCGACGACTTTGCGCTGCTGAAAAGCACATCCGATGCGGTCGGTGCCTTTGTAAACGCTGCTCCGGCTTATTTTGAGAAGAAATATGAAAACGGATTCTTTGTCAATGATCTCCCGTTTCGCACAGACAGACCCGAAGAGCTTGCGGTGATTAACTATACTTCGGGTACCACCAGCAGCCCCAAAGGGGTGATGTTACCCTACCGCAGCCTGTGGTCGAACACCAAATTTGCCAACGACAACCTCCAATTCATACAAGCTGGCGACAACATTGTCTGCATGCTTCCCATGGCGCATACCTACGGGCTTGCCTTCGAAATACTCAATTCCATCTCGATGGGCTGTCACATTCATTTCCTGGGAAAGACACCTTCACCCAAGATATTGCTGGAAGCGTTTGCCCGTGTTCAACCCAAGCTGGTGCTGGCCGTGCCGCTCATCATCGAGAAGATTGTCACCCGGAACGTTTTTCCCATAATAAGCCGGGGAGCTGCAGCTGTACTGACCAAAATGCCTTTGCTCAACAGGATCGTCTACAACAAGGTACGCAAATCGATGATCGACTTCTTTGGTGGAAGTCTGGTAGAAGTGGTGATCGGCGGCGCAGCGTTAAATGGCGACGTGGAAAAGTTTTTGCGAAAAATCAGATTTCCTTATACCGTGGGTTATGGCATGACCGAGTGTGGTCCCCTCATCTCCTATTCTTTCTGGACCGATTACAAAATGAGATCCAGCGGAAAAGTGGTAGAGCGGATGCAGGTCAAGATTGATTCTGCAGACCCGGAAAACATTGTCGGGGAGATATTGACCAAGGGTACTAACCTGATGCTGGGTTATTACAAGAACGAGGAAGCTACAAAGCAGACCTTCACCCAGGATGGCTGGCTGAAGACCGGCGACTTGGGCACCCTCGACCGGGATAACTTTGTATTTATCAGGGGAAGGAATAAAAATATGATCCTGGGGTCTTCGGGGCAAAATATTTACCCCGAAGACATAGAAGCAAGGATCAACGGCTCCCTCTTTGTCAGTGAGTCACTGGCTATTGAAGAGAACCAGAAAATTGTGGCATTGATTGTCCCCGATTACGAAGCATTGCAGGCAGAGAGCATCGCCGATGATCATCTGACGGATTTCTTCGGGAAAGTCATTGGTGAAATCAACACCAAACTACCTGCATACAGCAAAATAGCTTCTTTTCGAATCCACACCGAAGCGTTTGAGAAAACGCCCAAACGAAGCATCAAGCGGTTCAAATACCAGTAATGCCACAATGGCACAGGCTCATTGGCTCATTGGCTCATTGATCAGTACTCATTCCAGCTCTTTATTTCGATATCCTCCAGCCCCAGTTTGCAGAAGGCAGTGATGAAGGCGCTGGCCAGACGGGCGTTGGTGATGAGCGGTATGTTGTAATCGACCGCTCCACGCCGGATGATGTAACCGTTTGTCAGTTCCCTGCGTGTCACATCTTTCGGAATATTGATGATCAGGTCGAACTGCTTGTCGGCAATCATCTGCCGGATGTTATTTTCCCCATTCTCGTCGGGCCAGTTCACATCGGTGGCTTTGATTCCATTGTCACCCAGAAACTTGCAGGTACCATGACTGGCATACAGATCATACCCTTTCTCGCCAAGCAGCTTGCAGGCTTCCAGCAGATCCACCTTCGACTTCATCTCACCCGAGGAGATCAGGATTCCTTTTTTCGGTATTTTATATCCCACGGAGAGCATCGACTTGAGGATGGCATCCGAAAAATCTTCGCCAATGCAGCCCACCTCGCCGGTGGATGACATGTCCACGCCCAGCACCGGGTCGGTATTCTGGAGGCGGGAGAAAGAAAACTGAGATGCTTTCACTCCGATGTAGTCCAGGTCGAACACCGAACTGTCCGGTTTTGTATAGGGTGCACCCAGCATGATGCGGGTGGCAGTCTCAATAAAGTTTTGTTTCAGTACCTTCGACACGAACGGAAAAGAGCGGGATGCGCGGAGGTTGCATTCAATCACCTTGATGTCGTTGTTCTTGGCCAGGTACTGGATGTTGAAGGGGCCGCTGATGTTGAGCTCACGGGCTATCTGCTTCGAGATCTTCTTCACACGGCGCATGGTCTCGAAATATATCTTCTGTGCAGGGAATACCAGTGTGGCATCGCCCGAGTGCACCCCGGCAAACTCCACATGTTCGGAGATGGCATACTCCACCACTTCTCCATCCCTGGCCACGGCATCGAACTCAATTTCCTTGGCATTCTGCATAAAGCTGGAAACCACCACAGGGTATTCCTTCGATACGTTGACGGCCATCTTCAGGAAGATTTCCATCTGCTCCCGGTCGTAACACACATTCATGGCAGCACCGGAGAGCACGTAGGAGGGGCGAATCAACAAGGGAAAGCCCACTTCGTTGATAAACGCATCGATCTCCGCAATGCTGCTGGCCTCTTTCCAGCGTGGCTGGTCGATGCCCAGCTCATCGAGCATGGCCGAGAATTTGTGTCTGTTTTCGGCACGGTCGATGGAGAGGGGCGAGGTCCCCAGGATGGGTACATGCTGGCGGTGCAGCTTCATGGCCAGGTTATTGGGTATCTGTCCGCCGACTGAGACGATGACTCCTTTTGGCTCTTCCATGTCGATGACATCCATCACCCTTTCAAAAGTGAGTTCGTCAAAATAGAGCCGGTCGCACATATCATAGTCGGTCGACACCGTCTCGGGATTGTAGTTGATCATCACCGAAGCATATCCCAGGTCGCGTGCAGTCTGCACCGCGTTCACCGAGCACCAGTCGAACTCCACCGACGAGCCGATGCGGTAGGCTCCTGATCCCAGCACAATTACCGACTCTTTGTCTTCCTTGTGTGGCGTATAAGCATTCTCCGATCCATAGGTGAAATAGAGGTAGTTGGTCTTATCGGGGTGCTCTGAAGCCACGGTATTGATCCGGCGAACTACCGGTATGATTCCCAACTTTTTGCGGTGATTTCTTACCCTGATCAGCTCATTTTCCACCGTGCCGGCCGGTTCTTCCACAAAACGTGCGATCTGGAAATCGGAGAAACCCAGCCTTTTGGCCTCTTTGATCACCTCCTTCGGCAGTTCTTCTATTTTGTTGTAGGCAGCGAGTACCTTTGAGTAATTATATATATTTTCCAGTTTTCCCAGAAACCAGGGATCAATCTTGGTGAGTTCCTCGATCTGAGCCACGCTGTATCCTTTTTCGAATGCATCGGCAATGGCGAAGATGCGAAGGTCGGTCGGCTTGGCCAGTGACTCCTCCACATTGTCGAAGGTGATCTCCCTGTTTCCCACAAAGCCGTGCATCCCCTGCCCGATCATGCGCAATCCTTTTTGAATGATCTCCTCGAACGATTGTCCGATCGACATGATCTCACCCACCGACTTCATGGAGGAGCCGATCTCGTGGCTCACGCCATAAAATTTATTCAGGTCCCAGCGCGGTATCTTCACGATCATGTAGTCTACTGCGGGTGCCTGGTAAGCCGAGTTCAGCGTGCCCATTTCACCAATCTGGTCGAGGGTATAGCCCAGTGCCAGCTTGGTGGCCACGAAGGCCAGCGGATAACCTGATGCCTTGGAGGCCAATGCCGAGGAGCGACTCAGGCGGGCGTTGATCTCGATGATCCGGTAGTCGTTGGTGGTCGCATTGAAGGCATATTGTATGTTGCATTCACCCACGATACCGATGTGACGGACAACCTTTTGTGCGATGTCCTCCAGCTGGGATATCTGCTCTTTGGTGAGCGTAATAATAGGTGCCACCACGATGCTCTCGCCGGTATGGATGCCCAGCGGATCGAAGTTTTCCATTGGCACCACCGTGAAGCAGTGGTCGTTTTTGTCGCGGATCACCTCAAACTCAATCTCCTTCCAACCCTTCAGGCTCTCCTCCACCAGGATCTGGTTTGAAAAGGAGAGGGCGCTTTTGCAGAGTTCAATGAATTCAGTTTCATTTTCACAGATGCCCGAACCTTGTCCTCCCAGCGCGTAGGCAGAGCGTACCATGATGGGGAAACCTATTTCGCGGGCCGCAACCAATGCGTCTTCCAGCGATTCTACCGCATGAGATTGCGGTGTCTTTGCATCAATTTCATTCAGTTTCTTCACGAACAGATCCCGGTCCTCGGTGATCATGATGGCCTCCACGGAAGTCCCCAGTACCTTTACGCCATACTTCTCCAGCGTGCCGCTTTGGTACAGTTCTGTTCCGCAGTTCAGCGCTGTCTGACCGCCAAAAGCGAGCAGGATGCCATCGGGTTGTTCTTTTTGAATTACCTTTTCTACGAAGTAGGGCGTGATCGGCAGGAAATAAACCTTGTCGGCCACCCCCTCCGATGTCTGTATGGTAGCAATGTTGGGATTGATCAGTATCGTCTCGATACCTTCCTCACGCATTGCTTTCAGGGCTTGTGAACCGGAATAATCAAATTCTCCCGCCTGTCCGATCTTCAGGGCGCCGGAACCCAGTAAAATAACTTTCTTGATTGACTGATTCATTATTGATTTGTTGATGTGCTAATATATTAATGCCAATATGCCAATTACATGCTAACGGCTGCCGTTGACAACATTTCACTACCGAAGCTGATACCTGAATCCTGACTCCTGATTCCTGACTCCTGATTATTCATACTCTCCCCAATGTTTAATCTCTATGTCATCGCGTGTGATCCTGCAGAAAGCTTTGATGAAAGCGCTTGCCAACCGGGCATTGGTGATGAGCGGGATGTTGTAATCGATGGCACCGCGACGAATCCGGTAACCGTTGGTCAGCTCCCGCTCCGTCAGATTCTTGGGAATGTTGATGATCAGGTCGAACCGCCTTTCTGCGATCATGTCGTTTACCTTCAGTGTGGCATTTTCATCATCGGGCCATGCCACAAAGGTACTGTTCACCCCATTTTCTTCCAAAAACTTTTGTGTCCCGCCGGTGGAGTACAAAGCATATCCGTTTTTCTGCAAAAGCCGGCACGCATCGAGCAGGTCCACTTTCGATTTCGTTCCGCCGGAAGAGATCATGATGTTTTTTTCGGGGATGCGATAACCCACTGCCAGCATCGATGTAAGCAAAGCATCGTCGAAATGGTTTCCAATGGCACCCACCTCACCGGTAGAAGCCATATCTACGCCTAGCACCGGATCGGCCTTCTGTAGCCGGGTGAAGGAGAACTGCGATGCTTTTATTCCCACATAGTCGAGCTCGAATGCCGATTTTTCCGGTTTTTCAACCGGAACCTCAAGCATCACTTTTGATGCGAGCTCTATAAAATTTATCTTCAGTATTTTGGACACGAACGGAAATGATCTTGATGCTCTCAGGTTACATTCTATCACCTTGATGTCATTGTCTTTTGCCAGGAACTGAATGTTGAAAGGACCTGTAATATTCAATGCTTTGGCGATCTGCCGTGTGATCTGCTTAATTCTGCGGGCGGTCTGCACATAAATTTTCTGAGCAGGAAACAGAATGGTGGCATCGCCGGAGTGTACTCCCGCGAATTCCACATGCTCCGATATGGCATATGCCAGCAGCTCTCCGTTCTGTGCGACGGCATCCATCTCAATTTCCTTTGATTCTTCAATAAATTCGGAGACGACCACCGGATACCTGCTTGAAACCTCCGTGGCAAGAGTCAGGAAACGCTCCAGTTCACTCTTGTTGGAACAAACGTTCATTGCAGCTCCGGAAAGCACGTAGGAAGGCCTTACCAGCAACGGAAAACCCACCTCGTCTGCGAAATGATGGATTTCACCGAGTGTGGTCAGTTCCCTCCATCTTGGCTGGTCTATTTCCAGCCTGTCGAGCATGGAGGAAAACTTATGCCGGTCCTCGGCATTATCAATGCTTTTGGCAGATGTACCCAGTATATTTACTCCAGACTCATCCAACCTCACAGCCAGGTTGTTGGGTATCTGTCCCCCCACGGAGACAATCACGCCATGCGGGTTCTCCAGTTCAATGATGTCCATCACCCGCTCGTACGTCAGCTCATCGAAGTAGAGCCGGTCGCACATATCATAATCGGTCGACACCGTCTCCGGGTTGTAGTTGATCATTACCGAACGATATCCTTCTTTGCGCACCGTGTTCAGTGCATTTACAGAACACCAGTCGAACTCCACCGACGAGCCGATGCGGTAAGCTCCCGATCCCAGTACGATCACCGAGCGGTGGTCTCCCAGGTAGTGTACATCGTTCTCCGATCCGTTGTAAGTAAGATAGAGGTAGTTTGTCTGCGCGGGGTATTCTGCTGCCAGCGTGTCGATCTGTTTCACCACCGGCCGTATCCCCCTTTTCTTTCTGTAACTGCGAATGACTGCCGGTGCGGCATCATCGGCCTGCTCTTTCCAGAGAGCCCTGGCAATCTGAAGATCCGAGAAACCCTGTTGCTTGGCTCTCTTCAGTATTTCGTCAAAACCGCTGTTCTCTTCTTTTTCAAAATCTACCGAAGAGGGTGTATATCCTTCCAGTGTTTCGGCGGTTAGCACAATCCGGTAAAGTTTATGAAGAAACCAGCGGTCTATCTTTGTCAGTTCATGAATCTGATCCACCGTATATCCTTTGCGAAAAGCTTTGCTGATCACAAAGATGCGCTGGTCTGTCGGCTCCCTGAGTGCTTTGTCGATGTCATCGATCCGGAGCTCCTTGTTCTCCACGAAGCCATGCATGCCCAGTCCGATCATGCGAAGCCCTTTTTGCATGGCCTCTTCAAAGGTGCGGCCGATGGCCATGATCTCGCCGACCGATTTCATGCTGGAACCGATCTCTTTGGAGACGCCACTGAACTTACCCAGGTCCCATCGGGGTATCTTCACCACAATATAATCGAGCGCTGGCTCGAAGAAAGCGCTGGTCGATTTTGTGACTGAATTTTTCAGGTCGAAGAGTCCGTATCCCAATCCCAGTTTGGCCGCGACAAAGGCCAACGGATATCCGGTTGCCTTGGAAGCCAGTGCTGAAGAACGGCTCAGGCGTGCATTCACCTCTATCACGCGGTAATCTTCCGACTCGGGGTCAAAAGCATACTGCACGTTACACTCACCCACGATACCGATGTGGCGGACAATCTGAATGGCCAGCTCCCGCAGCTTGTGATATTCCGAGTTGGTGAGCGTCTGAGAGGGAGCCACCACAATGCTCTCACCGGTGTGGATACCCAGCGGATCGAAGTTTTCCATGTTGCAGACCGTGATACAGTTGTCGTACCGGTCGCGCACCACCTCATATTCAATCTCTTTCCAACCTTTCAGCGACTTCTCAATCAAAAGCTGGCCGGAGTAGTTAAACGCCTTCCCGGCGAGCGTTATCAGCTCCGACTCATCATTACAGAAACCAGATCCAAGTCCGCCCAGTGCATAGGCAGCCCGTACAATGATGGGATAACCCAGCCTGTCGGCAGCCTGTAACGCATCGTCGAGAGTAGAGACGGCAAAGCTTTGGATGGTCTTCACGTCGATCTGATCGAGTTTCTTCACAAACAGATCCCGGTCTTCCGTATCCATGATCGCCTGTACCGGTGTTCCCAACACCTGCAGGTCATATTTTTCAAACACACCCGACTGATAGAGAGCAACACCACAGTTTAATGCTGTCTGTCCGCCAAAGGCGAGCATGATGCCGTCGGGCCGTTCACGTGCGATCACCTTCTCTACGAAGTAGGGAGTGACCGGCAGAAAGTATATCTTATCGGCTACCCCTTCAGAGGTTTGCACCGTGGCGATATTCGGATTGATCAGGACAGTCTCTGTACCCTCCTCACGCAGTGCTTTCAATGCCTGTGAACCGGAATAGTCGAACTCTCCCGCCTCGCCGATTTTGAGGGCACCCGATCCCAAAAGAAGTACCTTTCTGATGCTCAGTGTGCTATTTGGTTCTCTGCTTTTTATTCCTGTTATTTCATCTGTCATATTATTCTGCTACGATTGATTACTGATTACTGACTTCACAAATTCATCAAAGAAAAACCGGGTATCGGTCGGTCCACCGGTCGCTTCCGGATGAAACTGTACCGAAAAGAACGGTTTAGTTTTGTGCCGTATTCCTTCGTTGGTGCCGTCGTTCATATTGATAAACCAGGGTTCCCATTCGTCACCCAGGAGCGATTCATCCACCGCGTAACCATGGTTTTGCGAAGTGATAAAACACGAACTGCCCCCTACTCTTCGCACAGGCTGATTGTGGCTGCGGTGCCCGTATTTTAACTTATAAGTGTTTGCCCCCGCAGCCTTGGCCAGTAACTGGTTTCCCATACAGATGCCAAAGATCGGTTTATCCCGCTGCATCGCCTTGCGGATATGCTCCACGGTAACTTCGCAGTAGCCGGGATTTCCCGGCCCGTTGGAGATAAACAGTCCGTCGTAATCCATCCCTGTAAAGTCGTAATCCCATGGTACCCTGATCAGATGTACATTTCGTTTGATCAGCTCCCGCACAATATTCAACTTGGCACCACAATCGATCAGTACTACTTTTTTCTCTCCATACCTGTACTCGACCGGTTCTGTGCAACTTACCCTTGCAACCAGGTTTTCGCTTTCCGGATCATAAAAATCAATTTCATCCTCCCCCTCAAAGACAATCTTACCCAGCATGGATCCTTTTTCCCGCAATATCTTTGTAAGAAGACGGGTATCAATGCCGGAGATGCCGGGTACTCCGTTCTGTCGCAGCCAGTCGCTCAGACTCTCCTGCGCATTCCAGTGTGAGTAATCGTCGCAATAATCCTGTACGATGAGGCCGGCGGCATGGATCCGTGCGGACTCAAAAAAATCGGAAATTCCGTCTGTTTCGCTTTGTGCGGGAACTCCGTAATTTCCGATGATGGGATATGTGAGTGTTAAAATCTGTCCTTCGTAGGAGGGGTCTGTCAGACTTTCGGGATAACCGACCATTGCTGTACTGAAAACGACCTCTCCCGATGTTGCCTTTTCGGCTCCAAACGATTGTCCGTGAAAAACCGTCCCGTTTTCAAGGATCAACCGCACCGGTTTGTATCTGTGCATAGTGCCACTGTTGTATTGATGAGTTGATATCGTATGATATTAGGACACAAAGATAGAAAAAAATATGAAACGGACATGCACATCGCACAAAAAACAGTAATTTGATGATAAAAGGATTCTTTCATGAAATAAAATCAGCTGAACGAAAATAATGCAAATACTTCAAAAGTTTTTAACTTTGACGGAATAAACAATAAAAAAAGGATAATATGAATATAAAGAACCGGATTATGGAAGCGGCTATCCTTGCCGCAGGTTTGGTGGTGACAGGTATCATACTGAGCGCTGCCTTCAACAACTTTACCAATCGTGACCGTCTGGTAACCGTGAAGGGGCTTGCCGAAATGGAGATACCGGCCGATAAGGTGATTTGGGCGCTGATGTATAAAGATTTGGGAAATGATTTGACAACACTCTATACCAACATTCAGAGTAAAAACAGAACCATCATTGATTTTTTACAGTCAAATGGTATCACCCGTGAGGAGATCAGTGTTGCTCCTCCCGAGATCATCGATATGGTGGCAGAACGATACACGAATCAGGCCATTCAGTACCGCTACAATGCCACCTCAGTCATTACCGTTACCTCCTCTGATGTGGACAAAATACGCAAACTGATTTCGGAACAGACCGAATTGCTGAAACAGGGAGTAGCCATTACAGGGGGCGACTATCGTTACAACACGCTCTATGAATTCACCGGGTTAAATAACATCAAGCCGGCCATGATTGAAGATGCGACAAAGAATGCCCGCGAGGCGGCTGAAAAATTTGCCATGGATTCTGGCAGTAAGCTGGGTAAAATCCGCAATGCGTCGCAGGGACAGTTCACCATCACCGACCGGGATGCAAATACCCCCTACATCAAAAATGTGCGGGTGGTGACCACCATAAATTATTATCTCAAAAAATAAGCAGCGGCAGCGGACCGCCATCATGGAGCGGAGGTCGGACTACTAGCCGGCCTCCATCTCAGAGAGAGAAGCGCTTGCCTGTCTCCAGGAATTCTTCGTATTTTTCCGGATTAAATGAATAGTAGAAAGCTCCCCGTTTCGAACTCTCTTTATCTTTCGCTCCGAGTCTGTCGAGTATATTCATAGTGGCCAGCTTCTTCCGGAAATTCCGTTTGTCGAGCGGCATCTGATATATCGTTTCATAAAGATCCTGTAGGGCTGGAAGCGTAAACTTCCCATCAAAAAAATGAAAAATCACCGGTTCCTTCGATACTTTGTACTGCAACAGCATGAGTGCATCGGCAACCATCCGGTTATGGTCGAAGACCAACTCAGGCAGCTTGTTGATGTTAATCCAGCGGGCATCAAAATTTTGAGCCTGTGAGGTATTAAACTTCTCCATCTGTACCAAGGCATAAAATGCCACCGAAATAACCCTGCCGCCACTATCCCGGCTCATCTCTCCGTAAGCTCCCACCTGCTCCATGTAAATACCTTTCTGTCGGGTGTAGCGATAGAGCACTTTCTCGGCAGCCTCGTTGAGGCTTTCACTTTCTTCCATAAACCCACCCATGAGGGACCACTCGTTTTTCAGTGGTTCTACCGGTCGGCGTGTAAGTAGCAAATGCAGTTCCTTGTTATGGAATCCGAAGATGATGCAATCTACCGCGATCAAAAAGTGAACATTGTTTTGGTAATAACTGGCAGACATAGCAACACAAGGTATTAAAAAAAGATTTAAAGCCGGAAGCAGGCATTATATGTTGTCCTGCTTCCAACTTATTGTGCGGTGACAGTTAATCAGAGTCTGCGTGCTCCGTCACTGATGACCACGTCGTATACCTTCGGCTCATGGCCGTATTTGACGCTGAACTGTGATTTGGCGTCCCGGATAAATGAGTCGTAAAGTTCATCCTTCACCAGGTTGATGGTACATCCGCCAAAGCCTCCACCCATCACGCGTGAGCCGGTCACACCATGTGCACGGGCCACATCGTTGAGGAAGTCAAGCTCTTCGCAGCTCACCTCGTAAAGTTTGCTCATACCGTGGTGCGTTTCATACATCTTCTCACCCACCGTTTCGTAATCTCCACGCTCCAGGGCATCGCTCACGTCTCTTACCCGTTGGGTTTCCTCAATTACATACTTCGCACGCATGTAATCCTCATCGGAAATCTCACCCTTCACCTCGTCGAGCATCTCCAGCGAGGCATCGCGCAGAAATTTCACTTCGGGATGACGTTTGGCGATGGTGCGTGCAGCATGTTCACATGATTCGCGGCGTTTGTTATAGGCCGAGGAAGCCAGTTCATGCTTCACCACCGTGTCGAGCAACACCAGCTTGTAGCCTTTTGGATCGAACTGGAAATAGGCATATTCCATCGATTTGGTGTCGAGACGGATCAGATGACCCTTCTTTCCGAAGATGGATGCAAACTGATCCATGATGCCGCATTTTACACCCACGTAGTTGTGTTCCGTGCTTTGTCCGATGCGGGCCAGTTCAAACTTGTCGATACCCAGATTCAGCATGTCATTCAAAGCGAAGGCGAACGTGCTTTCAAGTGCCGCCGAGGAAGACATTCCCGCTCCCAATGGCACATCGCCAGTAAAGACAGTATCAAATCCTTTCACAGTACCGCCTCTTTTGATGATCTCGCGGCAGACACCGAATATATATTTGGCCCATCCTTCACTGGGAAGATCTTCTTCATTGAGTCCGAACTCGGAGTTTTCATTCAGGTCGATCGCGTAGGCCCTTACCTTGTCGGTTCCGTTGAAACGGATGGCCGCAGTCATTCCTTTGTCGATGGCGCCGGGAAATACAAAGCTGCCATTATAATCGGTGTGCTCGCCGATCAGGTTGACCCTGCCGGGGGAGCTGTACACCGCAGGGGTGTCACTTCCAAATTTTTGTTGAAAGATAGATATTATTTCGTTTTTGGTCATAGCACATGTATTTATAGATTAGTCTTCGACGGGCATGCTCTGAGGCGCTGTTTCCAGGGGCACATCATCGACATCTTCTACTGAGATGTTACGGTTCACATTCCTGGAACCGATCACAGCATAAAAGAAGAGGTAACCCAGACAGATAAAAACGACCCAGTAACTGGACAAATAGCCGGCAGCATCAGCCACTCCACCCTGGATGGCAGGAAGGATTCCACCACCGGAGACAAGTACCATAAATATACCGGAAGCGGCTGCCGTGTATTTACCCAGCCCTTCTACAGCCAGGTTGAAGATGCCGCCCCACATGATCGAGGTGCAGAGACCAACCAGTACGATATACATCGCGTTGATGGGTACCTCGGCCAACCCGAAGGAGAGTGCGCCGGCACTACGCTCCAGCACAGGCAGCGAGACCATGGTCGATGTGGAAGAAAAGATAGCCAGTAAGATCAGGACCATCCCCACAAAAGAGGTAACAGTAAGCATCGCTTTACTGGAAACCTTGCTGCCGATGGAGGCGCCAATGAGTCGCCCTACCAGCATAAGGAGCCAGTATGTACCGGCCACAACGCCGGCTATTGTCTTACCTACTTCAGGATGATCGGAGAGCCAGTAAATCATCACACCAGGAGTACCCACTTCCACGCCTACATAGACGAAGATAGCGATGGCACCCAGCACAAAATGTCTGAACTTAAGTGCACCCGTCATGAGTTGTTTCAATGACTCTTTGTTTTTTGTGATATAGGGTTCCGGAATGTTTACGGCAAGCAACACGAAGAATACCACTGCAAATACACCCATGGCGATGTACATCACGGGGAAGACATCCTTGATATTGGCCTTGGTGGCTTCACCAATCAGAATACCCACGAAGGCAGGTGTGAAGGTGGCCATCACCGAGTTAAAGGAGCCGCCCACCTGAATAAGCTGATTTCCCTTGTTACCACCCCCGCCTAATGTGTTCAGCATGGGATTGACCACGATATTCAACAGACACATGGAGAAACCGGCAATGAAAGCACCGAGTAGATAAACGCCAAATGCCATGCTCTGATCGGCATGTCCTGACAGATATTGAATGAAGACACCCACGAACCCGATGGCAATAGCAATCAGCGCCGTCTTTTTATACCCCACACGCTGCAATAAGATACCACCGGGTATTCCCATGACGGCGTAAGCGATGAAGTTCGCTGCATTACCCAGCAATCCCTGAAAATTGGAAACTCCGAATTGTTCTTTTAATACTTGTCCCATTGGTGCTGCCAGGTTGGTCACAAATGAGATCATACCAAAAAGTGCAATCATCATAATGATCGGCACTAATCGATTCGTTTTCTGATCAGTAATCGTATTCATTCTTTTAAATTTATTAGTATGTTAATTTAGTTATGATATATAAAAACATTTCCGTGCTATACTGAGAATTTGTAGGTCGTTCTTGAGTTGAAAACTTCATCCGGGCGTAGGATCACCGACGGGTAATCAGGTTGATGGATACTATCGGGGTAGTGTTGTGTTTCGAAGCAGACGGCCGATCGCCGGGGATAATGCCTGCCCTGTTTGGCGGCAAAATTACCGGTCATCCAGTTGCCGGTATAAACCTGCACACCCGGTTCCGTGGTATATATTTCCATTTTGATTCCTGTTTTGGGAGATTCGCAGATACCTGCGTAGGTATATTCGTCCTCCCTGTTCTTGTTCAAAATGAAGGTATGATCATATCCGTTTCCGAATATCAATTGTTCAAAATCATCATCGATCCGTTCTCCTATGGCATGCGGCTCGGTAAAATCCATGGGGGTATCTTTTACCGGTGCGGGATCACCATAGGGAATGGCTGTAGCATCGGTAGGCAGATAGTTATCCGCATTGAGTATGAGCAGGTGGTCGCCCATGTATGGATCACCTTCACCCGATAGATTGAAATAGGAATGGTTTGTCAGGTTCAGGATGGTCGTCTTATCGGTGGTAGCCCTGTAACAAATCTCGAGGGAGTTATCCTCGGTCAGCGAATAAATAATCGTTACCGACAGGTTGCCGGGAAAACCTTCCTCGCCATCGGGCGACAGATAAAAGAGTTCAAGACTGTTGGGAGTGATATTTTTCAGGTCCCACACCACGGCATTGAACCCTTTTATGCCTCCGTGCAATGAATTGGGACCGTTGTTCACGGCCAGTTGATATTCTTTCTCTTCCAATGAAAAACGGCCTCCGGCAATTCTGTTTGCTGTGCGGCCGCATACTGCCCCGAAATAGGGTTCTTCGGATGTAAGGTAGTCATCAATCGAAGGATGACCCAGCACCACGTCGGTGTAAACACCTTTTTTGTCGGGTACCATGAACGAAACAATCTTCGCTCCGTAATTGGTGATGGTCACTTCGCAACCCGATTTGTTTGTCAGTGTGTATAATCCGGTTTGCTTGCCATCTACGATTTTATCAAAAGCTCCAACTAGCAAACCGGACTTGCTATACAATTTGTTCATGTAATTTTCTTGGTTTTAAAAAATAAGATATGGATGAAGATTGATCTTTGAATAAAATTCGTGTAAAATTAACACAGATTTTACAAACAACCCAAAAAAAAAATGTGTTATAAAACATAAATTTCATGGGTATACGTTTATTCAAATTTATCTGTCATGTCATCAACATCTTTTATTTTCTTTGTTACTAATAATTTATCAATTTTATTTCCGTCGACATCCACAATTTCAAAATGGAGCTTGTCGTAATCAAACTGATCTCCCACGTAAGGAATCTTATTGATACAGGCAAAAACAAACCCCGCTACGGTAGAATAATCGATCTTGTCGAAATCAACGATGAAATCTTCGTCCAGATGAGTCAATATTTCAATGGGTGCTTCTCCACTCACCAGCGCCGAATGATCGTCACGCATATACAGAAGCGGTTCGGCCGAGGCGTTACCTGTCTCTTCGGGTATCGTACCCACCAGATTTTCGAAAATGTCGTGCATGGTGATGATGCCATCGATGCTGCCATACTCATCCACGACCACAGCTACAAACTTGTGGTTGTTTTTGAAGTTCTCCAGCACTTTTTGTGCACGGAGCGTGTTGGGAACGATGATCGGCTCCATGATGAGGTCTTCAATCTCAAAGGGTTCACCCTTATTCAAACGCAACAAAAAATCCCGCATGGAGATGATGCCGGTAAATTCATCTATTTTCTTCCTGCAGGCAAGAATCTTGCTGTGTTTTGTCCGGAGCAGGTCGCGGATGACCTCCTCCCTGCTTTTGCTGATGTCCACCCACTCCACATCGGTGCGGTGGGTCATCAGATGAATGGCCCTTTTATCGGAGAAATAGAATACCTGCTCGTGGATGATGTTTTCTTCCACATCGATGATTCCTTCGTGTGAAGCGGTTTTCAGCATGGCACGCAGTTCCATTTCCGAGATCACCTCATTCTTTGGTTTCAAGCCGATCAACCGGGTGATAAAGCTTGTGGAAACAGCCAGAAGCTTCACAAAGGGGTAAAAGATGATGCTCACCACGTGTATGGCCGGTGCGACGGCGATGGCCATTTTTTCCGAGTTGTTGAGTGCGATTGTCTTGGGCACCAGTTCACCGATTACGATGGAGACATAGGTAATCAGGAAGACTACAATCACCATGGAGATAGCTTCCGCAAAAGGTGCCGTAGCTGTAAACTGATCGAAGAAAGGAACCAGATAGACAGCAAAGGCTTGCCCGCCGAATGCTCCGTTGATGATACCGATCAGCGTGATTCCCACCTGTACGGATGACAGGAAATTGTCGGGATCAGCCTGCAATCTGAGTGCACGCCAGGCACCCTTCTTTCCCTGTTTTCGCTCCCGCTCCAGTTTGTTTTTCTTTGCCGAGACGATCGCAATCTCCGACAGGGCAAAGAATCCGTTGAGCAGGATCAACAGGAAGACAATGATGACATCAATCCACATAGGGCAACATATTTACGGAAACATCTCCCGGGAGATATTACCACAACGGAGAGGGGTAGTCACCCCTTTCGGCAAGCTCTTTCAGTTTGGCCACCACATCGGGACGATCTTCGGCATAAGTCACGCCAAACCATTTCGAGGGGGTGTCGAGCACCTTCACGGTCACCTTGCCATTCACGATGAGGTGGTTCACCAGCAAAGGAATAAAGTACTCTGCTTTGATGTTTTCAGCATTTTCCTTTAGGAACTGTACAAAATAATCATCCGAATAGCGGAAATAGTCGGGAGTGAAACCCCACATGTTCATTGACACGGGGGTATGATCCCCGATAGCGATCCACTGGTCGTTTTCATCCTTATATGACACTTTGCCGTCAACACGCATCACCTGTGTACGTTCCACCACGCCGGTGAGGTTACCTTCCGCGTCGGTCTCACAGACACCACGCGCCACGGTGCCGCTTTCAGAGAGGGTATTTCCCACGCGGTAACCCACCATGCAATACCTGTTCCCGCTATTGCCGAGACCCGAAAGAAAGTCGGCCAGCACGCTAAAGCTTTCGCGTCCGTAGAAGTCGTCGGCATTAATCACTGCAAACGGTTCGTGAATCACCTCCTTTCCCATCATCACCGCGTGATTGGTACCCCACGGTTTTATCCTGTCGGGGTGTGGCGTAAATCCATCCGGCAGATTGTCGAGTTCCTGGAATACCAGTTCGACCGGTATTTTTTTCTCATATTTGCTGACGATTTTTTCGCGGAAGTCAGCTTCAAATGATTTTCTAATTACGAAAACCAGCTTGCCAAATCCGGCGTTCACGGCGTCGTAGATGGAGTAATCCATGATGGTCTCTCCGGCAGGACCCAGGCCATCAAGTTGTTTCAATCCGCCATAACGGCTTCCCATCCCTGCAGCCAGTACAAATAATGTAGGTTTCATTCTTTGTGTTTATTGATTTTACTTTTATCTCACAAATATAGGATTTTTACAGTTACAGAGGAAATGAAAAAGAGTCAAATTATCGGTCTCATTTATTTATTTGTGAAAAGGCATTCCACAAGGAATCTTCCGGAAGTGGAGCAATGACGGAGATATTCTCCTTTGATACGGGATGAACAAAAGAAATTGTACGCGCATGCAGGCTGATGCTGCCATTGGGATTTGACCGTTCGGCACCGTATTTGAGATCACCCCTGAGGGGAGAACCAATTTTCGCCAGCTGACAACGTATCTGATGATGCCTCCCCGTTTCCAGGTCAATTTCTAACAGGTAATAGTTCTGTGAGGCGGCAATTAGCCGATAGTGAAGCACCGCCTGCTTGGTGTGTGGTTTTTCGGTGTCATATGCGACCGACTTGTTGGTCTTCTCGTTTTTTATCAGGTAATGAATCAATGTATCTTCTTCCACCGCCGGTCTGTTTTTCACGATGGCCCAATATGTTTTTTTTACCTCTCCGTTCCGAAACATATCGTTGAGCCGCGTGAGCGCCTTGCTGGTTTTCGCAAACACCACCACTCCGCTCGTGGGACGGTCGAGTCGGTGCGTCACACCGCAAAATACATTGCCCGGTTTGTGATACTTATCCTTCAGATAGGCTTTCACCTTGTCCGACAATGGCTCGTTGCCCGTTTTATCGCCCTGCACGATTTCTCCGGCCCTCTTGTTGATGATGATAAGATGGTTGTCTTCGTATAAAACTTCCATACGATTGGTTAAGATGCTTTCAAAAGTTCAGAGGCACATAGGATCCCCTGTGTGCCTCCGATCATTATTTTTATTTTCCGAATCAGGTATTCATGCCGCCACAAACGTTGATTACCTGGCCACTCACATACGAAGAGAGGTCTGAAGCGAGGAAAAGTGCTACATTCGCAACATCTTCGGGTGTACCTCCGCGGCGCAAAGGTATCTGTTTGGCCCACTCATTGCGCACCTCTTCCGATAGTTGTCCGGTCATCTCGGTAATGATAAAACCGGGAGCAATGGCATTGGCACGAATACCCCTCGATCCCAACTCTTTGGCCACCGATTTGGCCAGCCCGATCATGCCCGCTTTCGATGCTGAGTAATTTGCCTGTCCGGCATTTCCCGATACACCCACCACGGAACTCATGTTTACGATGCTACCCGACTTCTGACGCATCATCACGGGCGTTACGGCATGTACAAAATTGAATGCCGACTTCAGGTTCACGTTGATAACCGCATCCCACTGCTGTTCACTCATTCGCATCATCAGACCGTCCTTGGTGATGCCGGCGTTGTTTATCAGAATATCGATGCGTCCGAAATCCTGCATGATCTGATCCACCACTTTGTGTGTTTCTTCAAAATTGGCTGCATTGGAAGCATAACCTTTACACTTCACGCCCAGGGAGGCTATTTCATGTTCGGTTGCTTCACCGGTCTCGTCTATCACCAGATCAGTGAACGCAATGTTTGCACCTTCCGATGCAAATTTCATGGCGATGGCCTTGCCAATCCCACGGGCAGCACCGGTAATCAGCGCTGTTTTTCCTTCTAATAACTTCATACAATTATTTTTAATTCTATTATAATTCCTATTGATTTCCAATTTTTATCCTAGTAACCGCTCTATATCACAACCTTCCACTACCAAAGCTGATAGCTGATAGCTGACACCTGAATCCTATTTCACATACAACCCTTTGAACAAAATACCGGAAATAATCTCCCGGTCTTCCTTTTTGTTGTAGTCTAGTTTCATTGCACCACGGATGGTGGGCACCTCGAGCCCCTTGAATGCATAATGCAATATTTCGGCTGTCTGCCTGATATCCTTAAGTTGAAAGATTCCCTTGTCGCACCCGTCCCGGATAATGGTCTCCAGATAGTGAATCTCTTTCTTGTCGAACTCCTTGCGTACATTTTCCACTTTCCAGATATCCCTGAAAAAATCGGCCCGGAGGGTACCGTTGCGCGTAACTACCTCCTTGATGGCATTTAAACGGGTAAAAGCAAGCAGGATAAGTTTCTCGTCTGCAGGAATATTGCGATGGGTAACCTCCTCCAGTCTACCATATAGCACATTGAGTTCCGACTCGATGACAGCTTTATAAATCTCATTTTTGCTGCTAAAGTAGGTGTAAAGGGTACGTCTACCCCGCTGGGATGCTTCGGCAATATCGTTCATCGTCGTATTCTCGACACCTTTTTTAGCGAAAAGCTGTCTGGCTACGTCAATTAAATTATTTTTTGTCTTTGAGATGGCTGGAGTCACTTTGTTCTGCACATTTTATTTATATATGTGCAAAAATAGAATAAAGATTTTAAATCCCGAAGCTATTGTAATAAAAATATCAATACCTCACTTTTTTTCTTTGAGCAACGCCGCTGCTTCGCAAATCTCCTGGTACCACGCTTCACCAAATTTTCGGATCAACGGCTCCCTTAAAAACCGGAAAAGAGGCAGCCCTTCTTTGCGGCCTAGTTTCTGGGCAGGCCGGCAGACCGACCAGCGGTGGTAGTTCACTGCCGTAAAATCGGCGTATTCATGTAGCCTGATCGGATAAAGATGGCACGAAATAGGTTTCTGAACATTCATGCGTCCTTCCCGAAAAGCGCTGTCTATGGTGCATTTACATACACCGTCAGCATCGAAACTGGCAAAAACACACTCTTTACCATCGATGATGGAGGTGACCAGTTCTCCGTCGGTATCGGTATAGGCAATCCCCTGCCGGTCGATCACCTCCAGTGCTTTGGTCGAAAGATCTTTCCGAATTTCAGGCAGGATCTCGTTGATTTGTGCAAACTCCTCCTGGGTAATCGGAGCCCCCGATTCTCCTTCAACACAGCATTGCCCCTTGCATTTACAAAGGTCGCAAATAAACTGTTCTTCGAATATGTCGTCGGAAATAAGTGTATTCTGTATTTGTATCATTTTAATGTGAGTCTGTTATATTATTCATTGTTAGAGATCTCAAATCTTTCTTTAGGTAAATCCAAAACAGAAGCAGGGTAATCAACGCACTCACGACAGCCGCAGTGAGATAAGAAAAAGTAACCGGCATCTCTTCCACGCGGCTGAACCACTCGGTGTCGCCCCAGAAAAAGCGTAACAGGATCACGGTGGCGTTGTTTACAAAATGAAAGATCACGGGCACCCAGAGGTTTCGCGTATAAAGGAACAGGTATCCCAGCAGGGCGCCCAGCACCAGCCTCGGCAAGAATCCGTAAAACTGAAAATGTACGACACTGAACAGTAACGCTGTGATCCATACTGCCGCATGACCATTGCGGTATTTTTCCATCAGGAACTGTTGCAGGGCACCCCGAAAAAACAACTCTTCAGAAATGGCAGCCATACCTGCGATGATGAGCAGGTTCAACACCAAAGAGCCGATTGTACTTCCGGAGAGCAACAGCTCTGTTGTCTCCATGGCGGCATCCTCCATGGAGCGCATGACTTCTTCAATACCACTCATCAAGTCGGGCAGTTCCATGGCGCTGTTCCATTGTGCCAGGAAGGAGGCAAACGGATAGGAAACACAAAATATCAGTATGGCAAAAACAATTTTTTTGGCTAGTTTCCTGTTTTTGTTAATTTTCAGATAATGTGTTGGTCGGTCCGCAGTAAAAGCAACTACCAGGTATGCCGGCAATCCGATTGCGAACACCGACTGCATTGCGGAGCTTACATATACCGACAGGACTTCTCCTGCATCACCCACTTCGGGAATCATCAGCAACAGCCGGGTGAGTGCAGCGGCAATGATTACACCGACAAACAGCAACAAAAAAAGGGAAGCAATCCGGAATCCGGACGAAGCTGATCTGAATATTGGTCGCATTTTTTCTGTTTTGAAGTGCAAAGATAGGGTTTTCACCATCAAATAAAAGAGATTATCGGCGTGAAAAAAACGGGAAAATATAAAAGGATGAACAATCTTGCCGAAACCTCATGATTTCCGACAGGCAAGAAAATATTTTTTGCAAATTGAAAGAATAACACTAATTTTGCACTCTTATTTTAAAAAAAATTTCAATCGGTTGAAATTAACCGACTTTCCACAAAAACAAATCACGCATTCTAAATGAAGTCAACACTGAATAAAAAAGACGACGTAAACGGAACCATCGTCATCGAACTGGAGAAAGCAGATTATCAGGAAAAGGTAGATAAGTCACTGAATCAATTCCGACAGAAGGCCAATATCCCTGGTTTTCGCCAGGGAAAAGTACCCAAAAGCGTTATTCAGCGGATGTATGGTAAAGCGGTGCTGGTAGACGAAGTCAACAAGATTGTCACAGATGAGCTGACCAATTTCATTCGGGAAAACAAACTGAAAATCCTGGGCGAACCCATTTCCGACGACAGTGAAGAGAAACGGGTTGATCTCGACAAGGATCAGATCCTGACATTTTATTTCGACGTGGCACTTACACCTGAGTTTGACCTGCCAATCGATAAAAATACCGAACTGACATATTATCAGGTCAAGCTGGAGGAAAATCTTCTGGAAAAACAGATGGATGCCTACAAGCAGAATTATGGCACCTATGCTTCCATTGAGGAAGATGCGAAAGATACCGTCCTGATCAAAGGAACACTCACCGAAATGGAAGGTGACCAAGAAAAAGAAAATGGGCAGGTGATTGAAAATGCCATCCTGATGCCGTCCTACGTAAAGGAAGAAGCAGTGAAGACCCGCTTCATTGGAGCCAAGGTGGGTGACAGCGTGGTTTTCAACCCGATGCGTGCATACGATAATAACGAAGCCGAGGTTGCTTCTTTGTTACAGACCACCAAAGAGCATGTGAAAGAAATGAATGCTGATTTTCGTTTCGACATCGCGGAGGTGACCCGTTATCAGGAAGCTGAACTGAACCAGGAGCTGTTCGACCGTGTCCTGGGTGAAGGAGTGGTCACCACCGAAGAGGAGTTTCGCGCCCGGGTAGCAACAGAGCTCAGCAACCAGTTTAAGCCCAACACCGATCATCTTTTCATCCACGAAGCAAAGGATATCATTGTGGAGAAAATGAAAGATATACGGTTCCCCGATGCGTTTTTGAAACGTTGGCTGCTCGAATCGAACGACAAGAAAACAGCCGAGCAGGTGGAGGCAGATTATCCGGCCATTCTGGAGGATCTCAAGTTCCATATTGCCAAACAGAAGATTGTGGAAGAGAATGAGATCAAGGTTGAATTCCAGGATATTGAGGCACTGGCTACCGAGGTAGCCAAAGCACAATTTGCCCAGTATGGGATGACCAACCTGCCTGCTGACGTGTTACAAAACTATACAAAAAGCCTGCTCGAGAAGGAAGAAACAATCCAGAATCTTTATGAAAGAGCAACCGAAGATAAGATCATCAGCTGGCTGAAAGAAAATGTCACGGTGACAGAAAAAGAAATCTCGTCTGAAGATTTCAACGAAATGATGCATGAACACTCTCATTTACATGGCGAACATGCTGACGATCATGCACATGGAGAAGTTTCAGAAGAAAATGAGGAAACGGCAGAGTAATCTGTCCAGGCAAAAAAAGACTGTTTTTCAGGATTTTATTTTGTAATTCAACAATTCGTTATAATTTTGTTTTATGGATTAATTCTGCAGCATCAATGCCTGCGTGTAATCTTGGCACTTTATTTGCGGTACCCCATTTTGACAAATAAAGGAATAACAATTGATTAAATTATCATCGTATGAAAGACGATTTTAGAAAATATGCGGTAAAGCATCTGGGTATGAGCGGTGGCAGGCTGGATAGTTACATGAACATCACCAGTCAGGGAGGCTATATTTCTCCGACGATCATTGAGGAACGTCAACTCAACGTGGCCCAAATGGATGTTTTTTCAAGACTGATGATGGATCGCATCATCTTTCTCGGTACCGCCATCGATGACTATGCGGCCAACGTCATTCAGGCACAGCTGCTTTATCTCGACTCCGCTGATCCCGGCAAGGATATCTCCATCTACATCAATTCCCCCGGAGGATCAGTATATGCGGGACTGGGCATTTACGATACAATGCAGTTCATCTCAAGCAACGTATCCACCATCTGTACGGGCATTGCCGCTTCCATGGCAGCCGTCCTGCTGGTTGCGGGTGCCGAAAAGAAACGTTACGCCCTCACCCACTCCCGCGTGATGATACATCAGCCGCTGGGAGGCGTACAGGGACAAGCTTCCGACATTGAGATAACCGCCCGCGAGATCGCAAAGATAAAACAGGAACTATATACCATCATTTCCAAACATTCGGGTAAACCCATTGAGGAAGTGGCGCGCGACTCAGACCGCGACTTCTGGATGACTGCATCCGAAGCCAAAGAATACGGGATGGTGGATGATGTCTTGACCAGAAAGGGATAAAATCAACAGAGGATGGCAAAAAAAGCGAATAGTAGCAATCACTGCAGTTTTTGCGGAAGAAGCGAGCAGGAGGTCAACCTGTTGATATCGGGTATGACCGGTTATATCTGCGACATGTGTGCCGAGCAGGCTCACGAGATCGTGAATGACACCTTCAAAAGCAACTCCAAGACGGATCCCGACATTTCCCTTGCAACGTTGCCCAAGCCGGCACAAATCAAGGAGTTTCTGGATCAGTACGTGATCAAGCAGGATAATGCCAAACGTTTTTTATCAGTCTCGGTCTACAACCACTATAAACGTATCCTGCAGAAAACTGTAAAGGATGAGGTTGAAATAGAGAAATCGAACATCATCATGGTGGGCTCCACAGGCACCGGTAAAACGTTGTTGGCGCGTACCATTGCCAAAATGTTACATGTTCCCTTTACCATTGTGGATGCCACGGTACTCACCGAGGCCGGATACGTGGGAGAAGACATTGAAAGCATCCTCACCCGGTTGTTGCAGGTTGCCGACTACGACGTGAATGCGGCCGAAAGAGGCATCGTATTCATCGATGAGATCGATAAGATAGCCCGCAAGAGCGATAATCCCTCTATCACCCGCGACGTAAGTGGCGAGGGTGTGCAGCAGGGATTATTAAAACTACTGGAAGGTTCAGTGGTCAACGTGCCCCCCCAGGGTGGCCGTAAACATCCCGAACAACGCATGATTGCCGTCAACACCAAGAATATTTTGTTTATCTGCGGCGGCGNNGGATATGCAGCCAGCAGCGACAAGGCCAACATCGACCGGAGTAACCTGTTGAAATATATTACTCCCCTCGACCTGAAATCGTTCGGACTGATTCCGGAGATCATCGGCCGGCTTCCAATTCTCACCTACCTGGAGCCACTGGATAGGGATGCTTTGCTGCGCATACTGACAGAACCGAAGAACTCCATCGTCAAACAATATCAGAAGTTGTTTGAAATGGATGGCGTGAGCCTCACGTTCGATCAGGGCACCTATGAATATATCGTGGATAAAGCCATCGAATTCAAGTTGGGAGCACGCGGACTGCGTTCCATTGTGGAGGCCATCATGATCGATGCCATGT
>DFYK01000137.1:0-1283 GCA_002383605.1 Proteiniphilum sp. UBA4084
AGGGACCCATCATGGTGGAAGCCGCGCATACATTGAATTTCTCCATCAACAAAACCCTGATGGCAATTGCCTATGGCGATGAGTGGACCAATATGCTCCAGCCCTTCTGGGCCCTGGCTCTTCTCGGTATTACCCGGCTGAAAGCCAGGGAGATTGTCGGCTACACCAGTCGTCCCTGAAAAACCACATATCATTATGATATTAATGGACTATTGACGTATTTTGTGTTATGTAATTTGCAAGATTTTGACCAAAATACTATAGAAAGCTTGCAAATATTTTATGAAACCTAAGGCACCACCCCATCGCGATCGACAACAGGATTTATTTCGTCTGGAACTTGTTCAGATAATCAATCCCCGTCACCCTTTACTCAGACTGTCCCATACGGTAGACTGGGATCGTCTTGACGAACTGTTTGGTGCGACCTTCTGTCCGGACCAGGGGCGTCCGGCGATCAGTACCCGTATGATGGTATCTCTTCATTACCTGAAGTACACCCACAATCTCAGTGATGAGGATGTGGTAGCCGGGTGGGTCGAGAACCCCTACTGGCAGTACCTGAGCGGTATGAAGTTCTTTGAGCATGGTTTCCCCATCGATCCGTCGACTATGACCCGATGGCGGAAGCGGATCGGAGAAGCAGGGGCGGAAGAACTTTTGAAAGAGACCATCGAAGCCGGTCTGAAGCTGAGAGCCATCAAAGTATCTCAGTTTGCACGGATCAATGTTGATACCACGGTACAAGAGAAGGATATTCGTTTTCCCACCGATGCCAGGCTTTATGATCGTGCACGAGAGCGTCTGGTGAAAGCCGCCAAAGAGAGGAATATTCCACTGCGACAGAACTACAATCGGAAATCGAAACAGCTTGTGTGTCAGCAGAGCCGCTACGCCCATGCCCGTCAGATGAAGAGAGCGAAGAGATGTACGAGGAAGCTGAAGACCTACCTTGGGCGTGTTATGAGAGACATTGAGAGGAACTGTTCCCAGTCGGATGAGCAGCTTCAATCATTATTAGTGACTGCAAAGAGGATCGTTACTCAGGAGCGACACGATAAGAACAAGATCTACAGCGTTCATGAACCGCACGTGGAATGCATCAGCAAAGGGAAGGCACACAAGCGCTATGAGTTTGGCTGCAAGGTCAGTGTTGCGGCGACCAGTCGAGGAGGCTGGTTTGTTGGAGCGATGGCACTCCATGGTAATCCGTACGACGGTCATACGCTGCAAGATGCCCTTTCCCAGGTTGGGCGTATTGCGGTGAATCCGACACATGCCTT
>DFYK01000137.1:1303-2759 GCA_002383605.1 Proteiniphilum sp. UBA4084
CCGTGCGGCCATCGAGCCGGGGATCGGTCATTTAAAGCGGGAACATCGGATGGACCGTAATCGTTTGCAAGGAACGGATGGGGACCGGATCAATGCCATCCTCAGTGCTGCCGGGATGAACTTCCGGAAGCTGCAGCGCTTCGCTGCTGCTTTGTTGCGCCGATTGCTCCTGCGACTCTTTCTTTGTCAAAGAGCATTGGTATATTGAATCGTCTCAAAAAATGGCTTTTTCAGGATCGACTAATTCAGTTAATCCCAGTGGGTGTTCCTCGTTCGCAAGGCGACAGAGGCTCATCGGTTTTGTTCTTAAAGAGGCAAAGATCTGATTTTCAGTCATACAGGGAGGATATTTTCTGAAATGTCAACTACAGAAGAGTTATTGAGGCGTAAAGAGATTGCTCTATCAGGAGGAGGTTCGATCCAAATTGATAAGCAGCATAAACGAGGAAAGCTGACAGCAAGAGAAAGAATTAATTTACTTGTGGATAAAGATAGTTTTATTGAGACCGGGATGTTTATAACACATCAATGTAATCAGCTGGCTGATAAAAAATATTATACTGATGGTGTTATAACGGGATCAGCCACAATCGATGGCCGCCAGATTTTCATTTTCTCTCAGGATTTTACAATACTTGGTGGATCTTTGGGGGAGGCTCATGCAAAGAAGATATGCCAGATCATGGAGGTGGCGATAAAAGTAGGAGCCCCTATTATTGGTCTTATTGATTCCGGTGGAGCACGAATCCAGGAAGGATTGGGTCACTATGGATCGATCTTTTTCCGAAATACCCTTGCTTCAGGTGTTGTGCCGCAACTTTCTGTAATTTTAGGTCCTTGCGCAGGAGGCGCTGTTTACTCTCCCGCGTTGTGCGACTATATTTTTATGGTTGAAAAAGTCAGTACCATGCACATAACCGGTCCCGCGGTCATAAAAGCAGTCACGGGAGAACAAATAACCGCAGAACAGTTGGGTGGTGCACGAGTACATGCGACTAAAAGCGGAGTTTCCCATTTCACCGCCAAAAATGAAGAGGACTGTTTCAAAGAAGTCAGAACATTGTTGAGCTATCTTCCTTCTAATAGTCGTGAAATGCCTCCAGTCATTCCTACAACTGATCCTATCGACCGAGCAGAAGAATCCATCGAAGAGATGGTGCCTTCTGACGCTAAAAAAGCTTTTGACATGAAGGCAATCATTAGTTTGATCTCGGATGACAAGATTTTCTTTGAAGTACAGAAGGATTTCGCTCGAAATATCATTACTGGTTATTTGCGATTAAATGGTCATTCGGTGGGCATTATTGCCAATCAACCCAAAGTATATGCTGGTTGTCTTGATGTAAATGCCTCTCAGAAAGCTGCAAGATTTATTCGTTTCTGTGATGCGTTTCAAATTCCTATTGTTAATTTTGTCGATTGCCCGGGTTATTTGCCCGGATCCAATCAGGAATTC
>DFYK01000097.1 GCA_002383605.1 Proteiniphilum sp. UBA4084
GGCGCTTCGACCTCCTCAAAGTCATGATGCCGCACGCCCCGTTCCTCATAACACTCCGGGCACCACCCGTCACCCAGCTCATCGGCGTCGATGGTCAGGTGACAGTGACGGCATCGCAGGACCGTATTCTTTCCCTGCAGCAAAATAAGATTCGGGTGCCTGCATGAATCCATACGAGATTGTTTCCCTTCAGATCTCCGACGAACCGGACGCGGGACCGACTGTGCGGAAAGGGCTTAACTTTTACAAATTATGCAAATCGTTCATTTAAGAAAAATACAATCGTTATGGTATGTTAGAAACTCGATGTCAGGAATGAATCTTTTTGGAAGTGTTATTTCCTTCCCATTGTATTCTAATAAAAATTTTTTCTCCGGTGAGTAAGGAAACTTTTTTTGCACTACTGATGACACTATGATTGAAAAGTCCTTGGATATTGTTATTAGTCCTTGATCGAATGCCTTATCGTGTAAGGCATTCAAGCAAAGTCCATTTCTAGGATTTAATCGGTTTTTATGGTCCGTTGCCCAGGGGACAATATGACTACTGATTAGCAATTCAGGTACCGATATGCCAGTGATGCAACATTTGAATTCATAGGATGACAAAACTGCTTGTCGGAAAAAATATTGATTAACTCTTGTTTTTACTATTCTTTCTTTTTCTTGACCGTCTGGGATATCTTTGGACCTTTCTGAATCAACAACATTTTCCTTATCAAGTTCGATTAAAAGACGTTCACTTTCGAAAACAAGTTGTTCCCAATTGTCAAAAAATTCATTCCATATTTCAACGTCCAACTTGCCAACATGAGAAGCTCCTTTTCTATCTAAAGAAGGGTCGATGCTTGCGAAATTAGCCATTTTCCATGCAATCGCACCGGGAGTTCTTTCCATTAGTTGAGATAGTCTTAAAATATCTGGATTTATTTGATGTATTTGACCAAATGGTGTTTTGCAATAAAGATTTATTGCAAGCATCAATTCTTCTCTGGTCCAATTTTTACGTTTCATAACCAGCACATTTTCTTTTTGAAGACGTCAACATGATTCCAATCAACTTCACTCATCTGCCGAAATAAACGTAACAGAAAATCCGTATCCATGTTGTGAGTGGCTTCCTCACTTGTTGAAGATATCTCCAAGATCTCATGCCACACATGATCTTGTTCTTGGAATGGCAGTCTCTGCAAATCCTCGAAACCTACTTGAGAAGGAACGAAGAATTGCTTTTCAAATAAAAATTCAGTTATCGCCTCTGAGGACATAGCCCCACGTACTATAATAGCATTCCAAACCTTATAGTTTTCTGAATCTCTGTATTGGTATGTTATTTTAGTGTTCAATCGTGTTGCTGGTGCCTTCCAAAGATTAGTTTTCAAGTATACAAGTCCTGCGTCTCATCTTCAAATCCGTGTTTTCTGCCCAGTGATTTTTTCTTGGAGACGCCTGCGAGTGAAAATGGCTGGCAGGGAAAGCCAGCACAGAGGACATCATGGTCAGGAATTTCCGATTTAACAATGTTTCTTATATCCCCATAGGGAATTTCACCAAAATTGGCCTCATATGTCTTCTGGGCGTACTTGTCCCACTCACTTGAGAAGACGCATTTTCCCCCAGTTTCTTGAAAAGCAATTCTGAAACCCCCAATGCCGGCAAAAAGGTCAATAAAGGTAAACTCACCTGAATCCGGGGGAGGATAAGGCAGGTCCTGAAAAAGTGGCAGTCGCAACTGCTTATATGTTTCCTGCAACTCACTTACGCAGGGTACAGCGGCGGCAGAATGATCCTTGAGCAAATTATCAAGAAATGTGGGGCATTCACGGCGCATCAAATTTGTAAAAAGTGGTAAACTGGAGTAAGGATTCTGTAACCAGTGGCTTACAGATGCTCTGAGTTCCCCCCGCTCTTTATCGCTGACCCATGGTTGTTCGCTTAAATAAGATATTATTTTTTCTAGTATTTCTTTTCTGTCCACACTTATCTTCCTTCTGTGGTATCGATAAATCCAACTTATACATTATTGCGCTGGGAATATCCCAGAATAAATTTGATTTTTTTTCATATTGATTTGTTATCAAGATGTTAGACTTCGATTTAACCTACGCGCCATTGTTTCAGGCTGCATGATAGCCTATATGCCACTACCGATCGATACACCCCCATAAATCTTCTTGTACTCCAGATTTTCGAGGAGCAGGCGGCCGCCCAGTGCTGTGCCGGTCGAGGTGGTCCTAGCAGGCGGTGAGGTATTCCTGGGCCTTGATCTGGCCGCCATCCGGAGCTGTCTGTATGCGGTTTCTTCGCGGATGAGTCACAGGATAAATTTCACACTTGAATGGTGACGGGCGTGACTGCCGTATTTTCCCCCATGTGTTAGAAGGGAATCACATTTCAACGGAGGATGGAGGATACGGGATGATACTGGCNNATGGTGTTTTTAACGGCCTCCAGCGCGGGGAACGACAGGGGTTCATCCCCGGCCGCTTCCGCCCCGCTGCAGCTCAGGATGGCGCATCGATAGCGAGTAAAAGGGCGGTCGGGTTTCTCCGGTCAGCGGAGAGAAGATACAGCGCCGGACTCTGAATTGGTGCGCCCCGGCCTCTTATGCGTACGCCTGCGTACAATCTTTGAGGGGAATACCTCTGAAGTTCATACAGAAAGATGCCCCCGCCAGAAAACATCCAGCCATAGTATGCTGAAAAAAAGTCCTGCCGGTGCAAAAAAGGGGAATCGTATCCTTCAAACGATCCGGTTCCGGGATATCAGCCCGCCCTTTTTCGGTCACATGCCCTGTGTGCGGCCACTATTTTCTTGACAGGCAAATTCCTTGCCGGTTACATTCCATAAACAAAAAACGCTATCTTCTAAAGTCCAGATACGGATTCATCAATCGAGCCGAAAGGGGGGGCAGGTATGAGCCGGGTGAAAACCGAGGTTCTGATTATCGGTGGCGGGATTGGTGGCGCCGCAATAGCCAGGGAGCTGTCCAGGTATACGGTTGATGCGACCCTCGTTGAAAAAGGGGCGGATCTTGGGCAGGGGATTACCAAATACAGCTCCACCATTATGTGCCAGGGGGCCAACGTCCTCGAGTTCAGGTCTGAATATCACAACAGCCGGCTGGTCTGGGCCGGAATGCCTCTGATGGAGCCTCTCTGCCGGGAGCTTGATGTGCCTTTCAAGCGGATCGGATCGCTGGAGTTGGTGGAAAATCAGGCCGGAATGCGTCATCCCGAGAAGATGATGCGACGGTTCAACGACTGGCACGGCAAATACCTTCCTTCCGATATCGAGCCCCTGCAGTTTATCGACAGAGATACCCTTCGCGCTTGGGAGCCGAATGTCGACAAGAAGTATATCGGCGCCGTCTACGACCCGAACATAGCCGTCAACGATCCGGTCCGGCTCACCATCGCTCTGGTCGATAATGCCAAAAAGAACGGAATCAATGTGCTTCTGAAAACCGAGGTGCTGGACATAAAGGCGGGGACGGATGAAT
>DFYK01000128.1 GCA_002383605.1 Proteiniphilum sp. UBA4084
ATCCCTTTTGTTATTCTCTTCATAAAAAACAGGCATCCCCGAAACCGGGTTTAGTTGTTGAAATTTGCGATGAAAATGCAAACTTAGCTATTTTTCGTCAGAAACTATCCGACAAAGAGAAATATATTTACGAGATTATTGATAGCATTGTAAAATAATTAAATTAATATGTGTTAGATAANNATATCAAAAATAAATTTAATATATTGCTGTCGGCTACATCAAAACATTAACTTAATCTGGGTAGCATTCATATTACACACTTCAAGCAGCTATCACATATATTTATAGCATCATACCTCAAACAAAAAAGTATAACTTTTGTGCTAAATCAGATTTTCATTCGCACAACCATATTAATCATTGTTAATATTTCCAGTTGTGACCTTTTAGCCGAGATTTGGCGTTTTTATACAGAAATAATCATTTGTTTGGAAGTGAATTTATTTTTATATTGCACTGTTTTTTCACAGGAAATATATAGAGTAAGGCGCAGCCGCTACAAGCATTGTAGGTCAGGTTGTGTGCAAACTTGGTTTTCCCTTGTGACCCACATGACCTAATCCTATAAATATGATACATTTATCTACACAGCTGTCCGGTTTCAATAATTATTCTTCCCTTATTGATCAGGATTTTTCATTTATCCTTCCCTTATTGAATATGGAAGCCCCCCTTTTAAAATTACCCCTCAATATACATAATACGGTAGACAGGGTAGCTTATCCGGGTGTGATCATTTTTCTGTTGGCTTCCGTGGCATTATTGGTACACCTGCTTCAGGAGCGAACGAAAAAGAACAAGATTCTGCAAAACGGCGAACAAATACGAAGTGATATATTTGCCAAGATCACCCATGAGTTTCGAACGCCGCTTACCATTATACTGGGCCTGAGCAAACAGCTGCGCGAACAAAAGGACCTTTCCGGCAACAACTCGCTCACCTATCTCAGTGCTATTGAACGACAGGGTCGCAACCTTTCCGACCTGGTGAACCAGTTGCTTGATATTACAAAGCTACAGACTGCCGATGATTCCATTGAATGGAAAACCGGAAATATCGTTTCCTTTGTGGAAATGATTTTCGAGAATTACAGCATCTATGCCAGGCAGCAGGGTATGGAACTACAGTTTTTCTGCAATGAAACGGAGATTGAAACCGATTTTGTACCCAACTACCTCCAAAAGATCTTGCGCAACCTGCTTTCCAACGCGATCAAATATAGTGAGCCCGGTTCCAAGATAAACCTCGTGCTTGCAAGAAACGACAAAGATCAGAAGAAGTTTTTCCTCAAAGTCATCGACCAGGGCATGGGAATCAAAAAAGAGGATCTACCCCATATTTTCGATTTATTTTACAANNGGTGACGATGGAGACTCACAGGTCAGCAGCGGAATAGGATTGACATTGACACGGCAATTAATAGAGATTTTAAAGGGCACCATCAGTGTAAAGAGTGAAGTAGGTAAAGGGTCGGAGTTCACGGTCGTACTTCCGGTACGTAGAAACGAAAAGAAACTNNAAACTATTCCCCTATTGGATACCCGTGAAGAAGCAGCAACCTACGGGTGAGAACGGACACCAGCCCGACATCAACTGGCTGTTCTCTTACCAGCCCAATGAAAACGATCCACGTACGACCATCCTGCTAGCCGAGGACAACAAGGACGTTGCCGTTTATACCCGCACAATATTCAACACGGACAGATATCATCTGATCTATTGTCACAATGGGATGGAAGCCCTGGAGATGGCAGGTAAATATTTGCCGGACATTGTGATTTCCGATGTGATCATGCCCGGAATGAACGGACTCGATCTTTGTAAAAAAATTAAAACATCACCCTTACTCAGCCATGTACCCGTAATTCTTATATCGGCAAAAACAGAATATGAGGATTATATTGAAGGGTTAAAACACGGTGCCGATGCCTACATCCGGAAGCCTTTCCAGGCCGAGGAACTCCTGGTGCGGGTGGAAAATCTGATCAGGTCACGTGAACTTTTAAAAGAAAAATATCACAGAGCAGTCGTCAAGGAGGAAAGGAACGACACCGACGATAACGTGAATGTTGATTTTCTACGACATGTTACCGACATTATTTACCGGGAAATGAAAAATCCCGATTTCTCCTCCGGGAAGCTGGCACAGGAACTGGCCATCAGTGTTTCTCAGCTCAACAAGAAGCTAAACGCTGCCACAGGATACCCAGCCTCTACCTATATTTTACAGGTGAAGCTTTCTCATGCAAAAAAAATACTCACGTCACATAATAAAACCATAGGCGAGGTAGCAGCGGAATGTGGAGTCTATGATGTAAACTACTTCTCTCGCGTTTTCAAGAAACAGACAGGGGTTACGCCCACTCAATATAAGAGACTGCCGAACGGTTGAGACCTGGAAATTTCAGCACTGAAGACGCCATCAACTTTTTTCAGGAAACGGTACGGGAAATATTAAGATTTTATCCTTTTATATTTAAAACCGCTCCCATAAACGGTTTTACATAAAAAAGGGGATTGTAGAAAAAGAAGAAGTCCAGCAACGAAAAAAAAAATTAACGATGGACCCAAAAGAATGATTAGCACTTTTATTTTTCTATACATCAAGTAATTAAATCGCAAAATGCGCAAATAATGCTAACTACAGCAAATGTTAAAGCGTGAATTATCCTATATTTAACAAAATAAATCCTAACCCTAAATAAGACAAAAGCGTATGTTTGCGTTCGAAATGAAAGAGCGGACGAAAGGACACCTCAATTGCTCCAAACGTACGGAGCGAGTTAAAAAGCGAATTTGATGAAAAACGACAAGCGGTCGGAGCAAGAACGACAAACGGTCAAAAGAAATGCTCCAAGCGTAACATAAACGAAACAAACGGCAAAAGAGCGGTAGCATTCAATCTTTTAGCCAGTTCAACGCAATGGATTTCACCGCCGGAAAAAAAAGCGAAATAAACAATTAAAATAACCTATATGAAGTATAGACTAGTACAAAAAGCGAACCCACTGGAGCCCGAAACCAAGCGGAAGTGGTATGCCAGCCCTGTGAAAGAAGGTACCATCAACAACTACCAACTCGGCAAGGGTATTGCCGGCAAATCATCGCTGACACGGGGAGCCGTGATGAATGTAATCGAAAACATGGTGGACGAGATACCCAGATATCTGATTGAAGGTTACAGCGTTAATTTAAACAATTTTGGCACATTGCGTCTCTCGCTTTCGAGTGAAGGCGTCAGCAGTCCTGCCGAGTTCACGGCCGATAACATCAAAAATATGCGTGTTGTTTTTACCCCGTCGCCCGAGTTTAAAAAAACATTGCAGGAAATGGCCTTTGAGCAGGCAGAGTGATTCTTTAAAAAGCAAACCGGATATCGCTCAGACACCGGAAAGATTGAATTGAAACAGTAGCACAACATGACCACTTTACACAAACATTTCTCGAAAAAATCTTCTCATAGCAGGCAGACGCTTATGCTACATGCTTTGGGTCTTGTTTCGGGCGATCCCACAATCAGGATTGGTTATCCGTTTGTGTTTCATCCGGGTGTTCAGGTTACGGTATCCGAACCGGGTAATGCAAAATGGGTCTATATGATGTTACCGGTGCCAAAAGGCAGTCTGGTCACCGAAATTAAAGTGGCACATCATCGATCCGGTATTCAAAGCAAGATCACCCATATCCGTCTGGTACAGCAGCGGGAACCAGTTGCCGCTGAGGTGGTACACGACGATTCCATAGCAGAAAACATACCCTCAATCTATGTGATCAGTTCGTCATGTCACGTGATAGTGGAGAAAAGCGTTCTGTTGAAGATATGCATGGAATTTGCCAATACCGACGACATGGTTGAATTTGGTTCCATAGAAGTACAATATATTCCTAATTACGAAAAGACAACGACATCGGATGAGGGAGAGACAAAACGAAAGGAGGAGCGACCGATTTACACATTAAACAAGAAACAAACTGTTAAAAACCAGCCGACCCTGGTCGATCTGTTTTTTAAAACAAAAAAGAAGAGAACAATTTCTAACATATCGAACACCTAAGTGAAATATTTTAATTATCATTTTTAAATTTTTTAGTGTATGAAAAAAAAGTTATTTTTTAAGCTATTTATCTTTGCAGTAATTGGCGCGTTGGTGACCGTTACTTCTTGTAAAGATTATGACGAAGACATCACTGACCTTCAGGATCAAATAACATCCCTGAAGACAACGGTAGATGCCATTGATGCGTCCATAAAAGCAGGTGCCACGATCAAAAGTGTTACACCTACTGCCAATGGAATCACGATCACACTGAGTAACAACCAGTCATACAACATCACCAATGGTGCCAAGGGTGACAAGGGTGACAAGGGTGATACCGGTGCTGCCGGTGCTGCCGGAACCGTTGTAACCATTGGTGCTAACGGCAACTGGTTCCTGAACGGAACGGATAGCGGTAAACCTTCACAGGGTGTTGCTGGTGCCGATGGAAAAGACGGAGCTTACTACTACCCGAATGAAGATGGATTCTGGCACAAGGTAGACGGAGAAGTTGACACAGCCACCACACAGACCTGGNNAGCTCGCTGCAAGCTGCCGTCACAGAGTTAAATTCTCTGAAGACACAAATTGCTGCCGCTGCTACCGATACCGAAGTTTCTCAGGCTGTGACTGCAGCCAAAACCGAAGCGATTGCCGCCGCCAAGACCGAAGCCACAAACATGCTCAACACATTGAAAGGTGGTTACACCGGCACATTGAAAGATCTGAACGATAAAATCGTTGCTCAGGCTGCTTTGATCACTGTACTGCAAGGCAATGTGACCACTCTGGGAACAGACCTGGATGCCGCAGAAGTACAGATAGCCGCCAACAAAGCAGCTATCGCTCTTCAAAAGGCTATCCTGGACAAGTATTTCAATACTGCAAGTCCCGACGACATCCCAACTGCACTTGCCGCAATCAAAGCTGATCTTGCCGCAGCCAATGTGGATATCGATGCGCTTTCTGACAGAATCGACGATATTGATGCTGCATTAAACGTATTGAACTTCGCTAAGATCAACAGCATGATCACCGACATCACTTTTGATTATGATGGTGACGACTGGAATATGAGAGACAGAGATCTCGACTTCACAACTACACCTGCGAGAGTGACTTACACCTTCGGTGCCGGTATGGTAAACCCCATCTCTTTCGTCACAGGACAGAGACAAGCCACAGCTGGTGTTAAAATCACGGTGAAAGTAAGTCCTGCGAATGCAAACCTGGCCAACATGCTCGATAAGATCAAACTGATCCGCAGCGATGCCAATGCACAGATTAATGACTACGTATACGCATCGGCAGCAGTACGGGCCACTCCGCTGTTGACACGTGCTACACCTACCGTTACCGGCCTTTGGGATATTACTTTCGAATTGCCTACATCTGCTAATTTGACTGCATTCAGAAACCTGATTCAGAGTCCTGCTCCTGTTAACCAGTACCTGTTTGCCCTGGCAATTGAAAATACAATTGACGAAGCTGATGATGCTGAAGACCGTTTTGTTGTTTCTGATTTCGGTATCGCGCTGTCAGCAGATGATATCGCTCCGATATACAACAGTGCCAGTGCACCCAATGACCTGACTTTCCAGGCCAGAGGTACTACTGCTGCAGCTTGGACAGCCCACACAGTTCTTAAGAACCGCTATGGGATACTTGATCCGGTTTCAGCTACAAATTTAACGGATAAAGCATGGAATACAGCCTGGAACACTACACCTGTTGCCGATGGCGCCGATGACAGATCTGGCCAGTCATTATTAAATGTGGAAGCAGGAAAGGAATTTAATGTACGGCTTAACCCTGCTAATCCTAACAGCAAAGATATCTATGCATATTATGTAATCTTGGACAAAGATTATGCCGTAGAAAGTGCCCCTTCTGAACTCAATGCATGGAACACATACAGTTATGAAGGTTTAAACACTGTCTACAAAGGTGACGAAGTAGCCAAACTGAAAATCAGTGCCGGTATTGGTAATCCTGCGGGCGACATCATCGGTTTCCGCGTTTATGCCGTCAACTGGGATGGTACTTTGGTTGACCCCGATGGTAAAGCATTCTATGTGGGTGTAGGTGCCAGCGCTTCTACCGCACTAGCTTTCCAACAGATAATCACTGCTCCTATGGGTGCTGGCGTAGCTGTTCCGTCAACGATTGTGAACTTCACACCTCCTGCCGGCATTGCCATTGCAAGCGAAGAATTTGCGATGACCATCGGCCACGGCGTGGTATTGACATTCGCAAATATCCAGAGACTGGATAACGCAAATGCTCCTGTAGCAACATGGGCTGCAACAAAGAAACTGCAAATTATCAACGTAATCCCGGCTGACCTGGAAGAAAACAAGACCTATACTGGTACGTTAACACTGAAGAATGCTGCAGGTATACCTGTACATATCTCTACATTGACATTGGCCAAGGTATTGCCG
>DFYK01000010.1 GCA_002383605.1 Proteiniphilum sp. UBA4084
TGTGGAGCCACTATACCGGGATGCTGGTATGGAAAAATCAAAATCCCTGGACAACCTTGCGCGGTCAGCTCTACGATCCCTTTCTCGATCAAACAGGCGGCTTTTACGGTTACCGTCATGGCGCAAAACCCCTCCACTTGCAACTGAATCTGAACGACTCAAGCATGATGGTCATCAACCAAACAACGGCAAATAGCCCGGACCTCGTGGCAGAAGCCACGCTGTTTGATCTGCATGGTCACGGCATGGGGCAGGTGCGTTACAACCTGCAGGTCGCAGCCAATAGTAAAGTCAATGCTGGCAGCCTGTTTACAGGTGCCAAACCGGAAGGATTCTATTTTGCGCGCCTCCGCCTGAAAGATCAGCAAAACAGGGTGATGGATGAAAACCTATACTGGCTGACAAACCAGGATGCCGACTGGCAGCAGTTGAAACAACTGAAAGCTGTCAGACCGGGGATTGAAATCAGAAAAGAGAATAGGGGAAGGATCATGGCAACAATAAGTAATAGCGACAACGAGACTGCTTTTTTTATCCGGCTCACAGTGAAGGATAAAAAGCAGAACAAGCTGGCGCTTCCTGTTTTTTTTGAAGACAACTATTTTACGCTTTTTCCGGGAGAAAAAAGAGAGTTGTGGATCGATGTCACCCAGCTTCCCGAAAACACAGATCCCAATGATCTGCTTTTTGAGGCAGAAGCTTTTAACAACACAACCAAATCACAATGAACCAAACTCCCTACGGACAGATTTTAACAGATAACATAAAAAATAAGATGATGAATAAAAGATGGATAATTGCCGCTCTCTGCACGTTGATGGCCTACGGAATGCATGCACAAAAGCTCACCTTCAACAAGGAAGGTACATTTAAAATTGTACAGTTTACCGATATCCACTATAAGGATGGAAACCCCAAATCAGATACTGCATTGCTGCTGATAAACCGGGTTTTAGATAAAGAGAAGCCCGATATGGTGGTTTTTACAGGAGACATCGTCACGGGCAAACCGGCAAAAGAGAGTTGGAATGCCCTGACTAAACTGGTCATCGACCGCAAAATACCCTTCGCTGTGACACTGGGGAACCACGACCATGAACAGGATGTGACCAGGGAAGAGATTGCCCATTTTGTCACTGCTTATCCCTTTAACCTGAACACACCTTCTGTTCCCGGCGTCCCGGGGGTGATGAACGACGTAATTCCCATTTACAGCAGTCAAAATCAGCTGAAAGCAGCTGCCCTTATTTACTGTTTCGACTCGGGCGCCTACTCCACCATCGACGGGGTGAAAGGCTATGGTTGGATCACATCGGGTCAGATAAACTGGTACAAAGCACAAAGCCTGCAACAGACTATGCTAAATAATTTCAACCCCCTGCCAGCACTTGCTTACTTTCATATACCTCTCCCTGAATATCTTCTGGCATTTAATGATGAGAAGAATAACCGGCTTGGCGTCAGGCTTGAAGATGAGTGTGCACCTGAGCTCAACTCAGGCATGTTCCTGGCCATGCGTGAAATGCGGGATGTGATGGGCACGTTTGTCGGGCACGACCATGTGAACGATTATATTGTGAATTATCATGGTGTTGCCCTTGCCTATGGCTGTTTCAGCGGCTGGAAAACAACCTACACGCCACAAATAAACGGAGCACGTGTAGTGGTTCTCAATGAAGGCAAACGCCAATTCGAGACATGGCTGCATCTACTGGATGGAACTATCCAATACAGAGCCACTTTTCCCATGTCAGAATAATAAAAGAAGGGAATTTAACTCTCACAAAGAAATAAAATATGAAGCTGACCAGCGTCGCTGCCGGATTTACCCTTGCAGCATTCATACCGCTCCATGCACAACAAAGTCCCAATGTGGTATTTATCGTGGCCGATGATTTAGGCTACGGAGACCTGAGTTGTTATGGCCAGGAAAAATTTCAGACACCCCACATCGACCGGCTTGCATTGAACGGAACCCGCTTTACCCGATCCTATTCGGGCACAACCGTGAGCGCTCCCTCGCGCGCCAGCCTGATGACCGGATTACATACCGGACACACCCCTGTGCGCGGCAACAGGGAGATGGAGCCGGAAGGACAATATCCGCTCCCCGCTGAAACCTTTACGTTGTTCCACCTGTTCAAAAATGCGGGGTATGCTACCGGCGCCTTTGGGAAATGGGGACTGGGACAGCCCGGCTCCACGGGAGACCCGAACAACCAGGGTGTGGATGTTTTTTTCGGCTACAACTGCCAACTCCTGGCTCACAATTATTACCCCGACCATCTATGGCATAACCAGACAAAAATAGACCTTCCCGAAAATAGGAAGGGCCAATTTGGCACCTACGCGCAGGACCTGATTCAGTTGAAGGCGCTGGAATTTATTGATAACCACAGCAACAGCCCATTCTTCCTTTATGTGCCGATGGTATTACCCCATGCAGAGCTGGTTGTACCCGAAGACTCCATCATCCGGCAACTCAGAGGGAGTTTTGAAGAACAACCGTACAAGGGCGTCGATTCCGGTCCCACTTTCAGAAAAGGAGGATATATGTCACAAGAATACCCACGCGCCACACATGCTGCCATGGTAAAACGCATCGACCTGTATGTGGGACAGATCATTGACAAACTCAAAGAAACAGGCGTGTACGAAAATACACTCATTGTCTTCACCAGCGACAACGGCCCGCACCGTGAAGGAGGCGGTGATCCTGATTTCTTTAACAGCAACGGTATATACCGCGGTTATAAGCGTGACCTGTACGAAGGAGGAATCCGCGTGCCGACCATCATTTCATGGCAGAAGAAAGTGCCGACCGGAAAAGAGAACAGCTTCCCCTTCGCATTCTGGGATTATTTGCCTACATTTGCCGAATTACTGAAACTGAAAACACCTTCCGGTACGGATGGCATCAGCATTCTTCCTGCAATCATGGACAAAAAGGGTCAGAAAGAACGTGATTACTTTTATTTTGAATTTCAGGAATTGGGGGGCCGGCAGGCAGTCATCAAGGGTGACTGGAAATTGCTTCACCTCGATATCCGTAAAGGAGGAAGGTTCGAACTGTATAATCTCGCTTCTGATCCTTCGGAGAATCACAACCTGATCGACCTTTTCCCGCGGAAAGCTACAGAACTGAAAGAAATTATGAAATCGGCCAGGACTGATAACCCCGACTGGCCTTTATTTTGAAGTAAAACTTTGCTGGTATGAAACTTTATTCCACCTCATCAATCATCACCCTCGGTACCTGTATGGCACTGCCGGCAACAGCACAGGAAGTTGTCCGCGAATCGTTGAAGGAAAAACCCAATATCGTCCTCATCTATGCCGACGATATGGGTTACGGGGACCTTTCCTGCTACGGTGCAGAACGCGTGCAGACACCCAATACCGATGCATTGGCCACAAACGGCCTGCGATTCCGGAATGCGCACTCAGCGGCTGCAACCAGCACCCCATCCCGCTACGGACTCTTTACCGGGGAATATCCCTGGAGGAGAAAGGGCACCCAGATTGCTGCCGGTGATGCAGCCCTGATCATCAAGCCGGGGCGGTATACGGTACCAAAGATGCTGAAAGAGGCCGGATATACCACGGCTGCCGTCGGTAAATGGCACCTGGGAATAGGAAATACAAGCGGGGAACAGGACTGGAACGGAAAGCTTTTTCCCGGCCCCCGGGAGATCGGCTTCGATTACTCCTACATCATGGCGGCAACGGGAGATCGGGTGCCGTGCGTCTACCTGGAAAACCAGCAGGTCGTAAACCTCGATCCGGCTGATCCGATCAGTGTGAGTTACACAAAAAACTTTCCCGGTGAACCCACGGGCAAGGACAATCCGGAACTGCTTACCGGATTAAAACCAAGCCCCAACCACGGCCATGACCAGAGCATCGTCAACGGCATATCCCGTATCGGATATATGAAGGGAGGACAGGCGGCATTGTGGAAGGATGAGTCTATCGCCGACAGCATCACCGTCCATGCCGTGCAGTTTATAGAAAGAAACAAAGAAAAACCTTTCTTTCTATACTTTGGGACCAATGATATTCATGTACCGAGGTTTCCGCACGAACGGTTCAGGGGGAAAACCGGTATGGGACACCGGGGTGACGCAATCGTACAGTTCGACTGGTCGGTAGGCGAGATCGTACGTGCGCTGAAGGAAGCCGGAATCTTCGAAAATACACTGATCATCATCACCAGTGACAATGGGCCGGTAGTGGACGACGGCTATATGGATGAAGCCGTGGAAAAGTTGATGGATCACAAGCCCTGGGGCCCTTTTCGCGGGGGAAAGTACAGCACCTTCGAAGCGGGGACACGCGTTCCCTTTGTGGTACACTGGCCAGAAAAAGTACGGACAGGAGTCTCCGATGCCCTGGTGTCGCAGATAGACCTGATGGCCACCATGGCGTCCCTTACAGGATCTGAAAAGAAGGAAGAGATACCGGTCGACAGCCGTGATCAGCTGTCCGCATGGTTGGGAGTCGATCCCGACGGACGCGATTTTGTGATCGGTGCAGCTTCCACTCTGACGGTGCTCACCCGGGACTGGAAGTATATTGAACCCGGCAAGGGCCGTCCCTACAACAAACTCACCGGCACCGAACTGGGAAACAGGCCCGTCGATCAACTCTATGACATGCGATCAGACAGGGGTGAATATGACAATCTGGCGAATAAAAACAAACTCATGCTGCGCTGGATGAAACAGATACTGGAAGAAGAGAAAAGCAGAGGAACAGAACTGGATCTTTGAAAACAAACAATTTTAATATGAAAACTAATTTTATCACCGCNNTACATCATGAGCGATGATCATGCTTATCAGGCGATCAGCGCTTACGGACACGGATTGAACCAGACACCCAACATCGACCGGCTGGCGGAAGAGGGAGCCATGTTCACCCGCTCCACCGTCACCAACTCCATCAGCGCACCCAGCAGGGCTGTGCTTCTCACCGGGAAACATAGTTTTGTAAACGGGAAAGTGGACAACCTGCAACCCTTCGACTGGGATCAGCCCAACTTTCCAAAGCTGATGCAGGCAAACGGATACCAGACGGCGATGATCGGAAAGATACACCTCGATGGCATTCCACAGGGCTTCGATTACTCCATGGTACTGCCCGGTCAGGGTGAGTATTATAACCCAGACTTTCTTATAGATGGCAAAAGAGTGCGAAAAGAAGGCTATTGCACCGACATCATCACAGAAGAGACACTCGACTGGTTAAAAAACAGACGCGACCCCAATAAACCGTTCTGCGTGCTCTATCATCAGAAAGCGCCCCACCGCAACTGGCAACCAGCGCCAGAGTACCTGACACTATATGACGATGTGACCTTTGAACCGCCTGCAACCTTCTTCGACAATTACGAAGGACGGGGCACCGCCGCCAAAGAACAGGAGATGCAGATACATGGACATGCAAAATGGGGACACGACTTCAAGATGATCGTCGATCCAAATGGTGACAGCACCGGATTCTATAACCAGTTAAAACGGTTTACACCCCAACAGCGTGCCGACTGGCTTGCCTCCTATACACCCAAAAACGAGGCGTTTAAAGCCAACTACCCCCAAATGACCGATGAAGAGATCGCGCGCTGGAAATACAACCGCTATATCAAAGATTACCTGCGCACCATCAAGTCGGTTGACGACGGCGTGGGCGAACTGCTCGATTATCTGGAAGAATCAGGCCTGGCAGAAAACACCATTGTTGTGTACACTTCCGACCAGGGTTTTTACCTGGGTGAACATGGCTGGTTCGACAAGCGGTTCATGTATGAGGAATCATTCAGAACTCCCTTGCTGATTCGCTATCCCAAAGAGATAAAAGCAGGTACCGTAATCGATAAACTGGTACAGAACCTCGACTTTGCCCCCACCCTCCTCGACTATGCCGGCATTGAGGTCCCAAAAGATATGCAGGGTGAATCGTTCCGCAAGCTTGTTGCCGGAAAAACAGATCAGTGGCGTGATGCGGTCTATTACACCTACTACGAATACCCCGCGGAACACATGGTAAAAAGGCATTATGGCATTTCCACAGACCGCTATAAGTTGATACATTTTTACTATGATGTGGATGAGTGGGAGATGTACGACCTGAAAGCAGATCCGAAAGAAATGTCAAACATTTATGACAACCCTGCCTATGCGGAAGTACGGAAAAACCTCCACAAAAGGCTTGAAGAACTGCGGACACAGTATGGAGACAGCGACGAACTGAATGATCGGTATCTGAAACAATTTCTCGAGCACAAGAGCAGGGAATGAATCAAAGACAGGATCACCATGGGATTTCCGGGAAAAATTATACCCGCCTTATATGGAACAGATTATTTCACCGGAATAGGATTATAATTCAGACAAAAATAAGCATTATTTTCATTTTATCAATTATTCCGCTATCTTTGCATCAAATTCACATCACAGATGTTCGAAATGCAGAGATTGTATTCAACATACTTCACCACTCCTATGACCATGACCCCTTGGGGGGTTATGTAAATTTTCACATCCGCTCGGCAGCGTTGCCTGCCCTTTGCAAACCGACCGTTTTGCAATTTACAATTCACATTTTTTGATTTAACACCGTTTCTGAACGGTAAAAAACAAATTCACACGCGATGAAAGTGATGAAATTCGGAGGTACTTCCGTGGGAAGTCCCGATAGTTTGAAGTTGGTGAAAAGCATTGTTGAAAATGAACAGGAACCGGTTATCGTGGTTGTTTCGGCACTGAACGGTGTCACGGATCGTCTTCTTCTGGCTGCCGATTTTGCACGCAACAACAACTCAGGATATAAACCGCTGTTGGATGAAATTATTGCCCGCCATGAGGAGATCATCGAAAAGCTGATTACCTCGCCCGCTGATAAAGAGGAGGTGGTGCAAAAAACACAACAGTTGTTCGATGATCTGCGCAATATCCTGCGCGGCGTATTCCTGATAGGCGATCTCTCCCAAAAAACATCCGACAAGATTGTGAGTTACGGCGAGCGACTCTCCTCATTCATTGTCGGCAAGGTCATCGAAGGCGCCCAATTGTATGACGCCACACAATTCATCAAGACAAACAAGCAATTCAGTAGCCACATACCCGATCTGGCACGTTCCAACGAAATGATCAGGAAAACCTTTTCAGAGATGCCTCCACCCCATGTGGCTGTCGTACCGGGCTTCATCTCATCAAGCTGTGAGAACAACGACATCACCAACCTCGGTCGCGGCGGATCGGACTACACTGCAGCCATCATTGCCGCAGCGCTCAATGCCACGGTACTGGAAATATGGACCGATGTGAACGGGTTTATGACAGCCGACCCAAAGATCATCAACTCTGCTTATGTGATTGATGAGTTGTCTTTCACGGAGGCCATTGAACTTTCCAACTTCGGAGCAAAAGTGATCTATCCACCCACCATCTTCCCCGTTTATCACAAGAATATCCCCATATATGTCAGGAACACTTTCCATCCGGAAGAGAAGGGAACACTGATACGCAACATCAAGCCCACCCGCAACGGAAAGATCATCAAAGGCATTTCCTCCATCAACGACACGGCGCTCATTACTATTCAGGGACTGGGCATGGTGGGCGTGATTGGTGTAAACAAAAGAATCTTCTCCGCACTCGCGGATAATGGCATCAGCGTTTTTATTGTCTCCCAGGCTTCTTCCGAAAACAGCACCTCCATCGGTGTCCGCTCACAGGACGCAGTGTTGTCGCAAAAAGTACTCAACAAGGAATTCGCGCACGAGATCGCCATGGGCAGCATCAACGAGATCATGGTCGAGTATGACCTGGCCACCATCGCCATCGTGGGACAGAACATGAAGCATGTACCCGGTATTGCCGGCAAGTTTTTTGGCGCATTGGGGAGAAACGGCATCAGCGTGATCGCCCTGGCACAGGGAGCAGGCGAAACCAATATCTCCTGCGTAATAGCCCGTTCCGATCTGAAGAAATCACTCAATGTCATCCATGACTCCTTTTTCCTGTCGCCCTACCAGGAGTTGAATCTGTTTGTGATTGGCACGGGAACAGTAGGTGGAAAGCTGCTGGAACAAATCAGGCAGCAACAAGGCACGCTCAAGGAACAAAATAAGCTCAGAATCAACATCGTGGGGATTGCCAACGGACGCAAGGCACTCTTCACCCGCGAGGGCATCCCGCTTGAAGAATACTTTGAGAATCTGATGACAAACGGCCAGAAGAGCTCACCTGAGCTTATCCGCGACGAGATTCTGAAGATGAACATTTTCAATTCGGTGGTGGTCGACTGTACCGCAAGCCCCCACATTGCTGCGCTATACGATGAGTTGATGGCCCGGAACATTTCCGTGGTCACGGCCAACAAGATTGCCGCCTCCTCCGATTATGAGAACTATCGTCACCTGAAAGAAACAGCCCGGAAGGCAGGCGTGAAATTCCTCTTCGAAACGAATGTAGGTGCCGGATTGCCCATCATCAACACGATGAATTCTCTGATTAACTCTGGCGACCGGATTGTCAAGCTCGAAGCAGTACTTTCGGGAACATTGAATTTTATTTTTAATACGCTGAGTGAGGAGATTCCATTCAGTAGGACGGTGAAGATGGCTGTGGAGGCTCAGTTTGCCGAACCCGATCCGCGAATCGACCTCAGCGGCCTCGATGTAACCCGCAAACTGGTGATCCTCTCCAGGGAAGCCGGCGCCCGCGTGAACCAGTCCGACGTACATAAAAACCTGTTTGTACCCCAGAAATATTTTGAAGGTTCACTCGAAGAATTCTGGCAGACCATCTCCGAGCTCGACACTTCATTTGAAGCGCGCCGGAAGGAGCTGGCAAAAGATGGCAAGAAACTGCGTTTCGTGGCTTCCTACGACAAGGGTGTCTGTGAAGTGGGACTTCGGGAAGTGGAACAGGGACATCCTTTTTACGACCTTGAAGGGAGCAACAACATCATCATGATCACCACCGAACGCTACAACGAATACCCGATGGTCATCAAGGGCTACGGTGCCGGCGCTACGGTTACCGCTGCAGGGGTCTTTTCAGACATTATCTCCATCGCTAACATCAGATAAAAAATGACGCCAAAAAATATCATCATTCTGGGCGACGGCATGGCAGACGAACCCATCGCCTCCCTGGGAAACAAAACCCCGATGCAGGCCGCCGATACCCCCTATATGGATTTACTCGCCCAAAAGGGGAGAAGCGGTTTGTTGAACACGGTTCCCGATGGTTTTGCACCGGGCAGCGAGATTGCCAACCTCTCGGTACTGGGATACGATGTTCCTTCGGTATATGAAGGACGCGGCGTACTGGAAGCAGCCAGCATGGGTGTGGATATCCTACCGGGAGAGATGGCCATGCGATGCAACCTGGTATGCATTGAGGGCGACCTGATTAAAAACCATTCAGCAGGACATGTCTCTACTGCCGAGGCAGCCGAGCTGATCAGTTTTCTTCAGGAGCGACTGGGAAACGATATCTTCAGCTTTCATCCGGGTGTCTCTTATCGGCACCTGTTAAAAATGAAAGGCGGCGACAAGCGGTTACAATGCACTCCCCCGCACGATATTCCGGAACATCCCTTCCGTCCCAACCTCATTCAGGCAGGCAGCAAAGAGGCAGAGAGTACAGCTGTTGCGTTGAATGAGCTGATTCTCGCCTCACAGGAGTTGCTGCGCAATCATCCGGTCAACCGCAAAAGAATCGCTGCAGGAAAAGATCCGGCGAACAGCATCTGGCCCTGGTCGCCCGGTTATCGCCCTCAAATGAAACCGCTCACAGAGCTCTACCCCATCAGAAGCGGAGCAGTCATCTCGGCAGTAGACCTGATCCGTGGCATTGGTGTATACGCCGGACTGGAAGTAATCATGGTCGAGGGAGCTACCGGACTCTACGACACCAACTACGAGGGCAAAGCAAGGGCCGCACTCGATGCGTTGAAGGAAAAAGATTTCGTCTACCTCCACATTGAGGCCAGCGATGAAGCGGGCCATGAAGGCGACGTGCCACTGAAGGTGAAAACAATTGAGTATCTCGATGCCCGCATTGTGAAGACCATTTATGAAGAAATCCTCACATGGGACGTGCCGGTCACCATCACCATTCTGCCCGATCACCCCACTCCCTGTGCCATCCGCACCCACACCCGCGATGCCATCCCCTTCCTGATCTGGCACAAGGGAATTGAGCCCGACAGCGTGCAGACCTATGACGAGTTTTCCGCACGTAAGGGTAGCTATGGCCTGCTACAGGGCAACCAACTTATGGAAACAATATTCAAAGTTGATCGCTGATCACCAAAACATTTCTCCAACAGAGCTGACAGCTGATCGCTGAAAGCTGAAAGCTAAAAACATGCACTACTACAGTACAAATAAAAAAGCACCCGCCGTTTCACTGCAGGAAGCAGTGGTCAAGGGACTTGCACCGGATAAGGGGCTTTATATGCCCGAAAGAATTCAACAACTTCCTGCCGACTTTTACGGGAAGATGGCCGATCTCAGCTTGGCGGATATCGCCAAAACAGTTGCTGAAGCCTTCTTCGGCGGAGACATTCCAAAAGAACGACTGGATGAGATCGTCACCGACACGCTCAGTTTCGATATCCCCCTCAAAAAAATTGAAGAGGGTATTTATGTGCTGGAACTGTTCCATGGACCCACCTTCGCCTTCAAGGATGTGGGCGCCCGGTTTATGGCGCGCATGCTATCCCATTTCGTGAAGGAAGAGGGACAGCAGGATGTGAAGGTGCTGGTAGCCACTTCGGGTGATACCGGCAGTGCTGTAGCAAATGGCTTCCTGGGTGTGGAAGGGATTCAGGTCTTCGTACTTTATCCTTCGGGAAAGGTGAGCGACATACAGGAAGCACAGTTTACCACGCTGGGACAAAACATCGTGGCGCTCGAAATAGAGGGTACTTTCGATGATTGCCAGGCACTGGTGAAATCGGCATTTATGGATAGCAGCCTGAACAGTCAGTTAAACCTCACCTCAGCCAACTCCATCAACGTAGCGCGGTTCCTGCCCCAGTCGTTTTATTACTTCCATGCTTACGCGCAACTGGTCAGACAGGCTGCTGCCGGAGAGGTTGTCTTTTCCGTGCCCAGTGGCAACCTGGGCAACCTGACTGCTGGCCTTTTTGCCAAAAGAATGGGTCTGCCGATGAAACGCTTTATCGCTGCCAACAACCGGAATGATGTCTTCAGGGAGTATCTGCAGACAGGAAATTACTCCCCGAGAGCATCGGTGCAGACCGTGGCCAATGCCATGGACGTGGGTGCCCCAAGCAACTTCGACCGCATCCTCGATCTGTATGACCATTCCCATGAATCCATCACAAAGGATATTGCTGCCTACCGGTACAGCGATGAAGAGATAAAACAAACCATCCGGGAGGTAAATCTGAAAGCAGGATACCTGCTCGACCCGCATGGCGCCTGCGCCTACATGGCACTGAAAGAGGGCTTGCGGCCGGGTGAAACAGGTATTTTCCTTGCAACCGCCCATCCTGCAAAATTCAAAGAAACGGTTGAAGCATGCATCGGTTCCTCGTTGCAGATACCAAACGGTCTGGCTGCCTTTATGCAACACGAAAAACAGACATATCCACTCGAGAACGACTATAATCTGTTTAAAAAAGCCTTAATCAATCTGTCTTAAGTTTCTTTTTATTAATTTTGCTGTGAAATCATTCATTTATGCGTAGTTTTGTGTGTGAAAACCATACACAGGCTGCTATTTCCGCATGGAGCAACTTTACCGTTTCATATTTCTGTTTTTCGTCCTGACAATCTCATTTCAATGCTCTTCTGTCCGAAAGGCTACTGAAGCGACGAAACAAATGAGGCAAAGTTCCGCATTGGCTGATTCACTTCGCGACACGGAGACAGCAGATGTTGCCATGCCCGATACAACCATCACCCCGGCGGATGTTTCTCGGGTGGCGGAGCTGACCCCTTCCGATACGGCTTCGGTTGCCGTGAAAACCGATTCTCTTTCGATCACGGCACAGGACTCCTTATCCATAGCCAGGCAAGACAGCCTGTCTGTCAGCAAGCAAGACAGCTTGTCGATGGAAGACCAGACCCTAAAAGCGGCCGTCTACTACACGGCACAAGACTCCATGATATTTACCAGCGACAACATGGGATATCTCTACGGTGATGCCGACATCAAATATGGTGAAATGGGTATCAAGGGAGAATACATTACCATGGATATGGACAGCAGCGTCATCTCCTCCACTTTTGGCGTAGACTCGGTGGGTAAAGAATTCGGTCTGCCGGTCTTTTCAGAAGGAGGCACAGAGTACGAGATGAAAAAGGTACGTTACAACTTCGAAACACGGAAAGCGTTTATCAACAATGTGGTTACGCAGCAGGGAGAAGGAAACATCGTGGCCAATGAGGCAAAGATGAATGCCGACAACTCTTTTTACATGCGGAATGCGAAATACACCACCTGCGACAGGCATGATCATCCACACTTTTATCTGAACCTGTCGAAGGCCAAAGTACGTCCCGAGAAGGATGTGGTTACCGGCCCGGCATGGCTGGTAGTAGCCGATGTACCCCTGTTTCCCGTGGTGCTTCCTTTCGCCTTTTTTCCTTTCACCAAATCCTACTCTTCGGGAATCATCATGCCCAGCTACGGCGATGAAATGACCCGCGGGTTCTATCTCCAGAACGGTGGGTATTATTTTGCGCTAAGTGATTATATTGACCTCGCGCTCACGGGTGAGATTTACACAAAAGGGTCGTGGGGTGCCGGCGTCCGTTCCAATTACCGCAAACGGTATAAATATTCCGGCAATTTCAACGTCTACTACATGAATACGGTGACCGGAGAGAAGGAATTGAAAGATGTGGTACCGGAAGCCTATTCGGTGGCAAAGGACCTTCGTATTAACTGGACCCACTCGCAGGATCCCAAGGCCAACATGTACCGCACCCTCTCAGCCAGCGTCAACTTCTCCACCAGCCGGAACAACCACCGCGACCTGAGCCGCCTCTACTCACGGGAGGCATCCAACAATACCAAGAGCTCGAGTGTGAACCTCACACAGCGTTTTCCCGACTCACCCTGGAGCATGTCGGCAACGATGAACATAAACCAGGTATCGCGTGACTCCACCATTGCCGCCACACTGCCCAACGTCTCCCTCACCATGAATCGCATCAATCCCTTCAAAAGAAAGGATATGGTGGGTGAAGAGCGGTGGTACGAAAAAATCTCCGTAAGCTACTCCGGTGAGTTTCGCAATTCAATCACCACGAAGGAAGATAAGTTTCTGAATGCAAACCTCGTACGCGACTGGACAAACGGCATGCGCCACAGCATCCCGGTCAGCGCCACCTTCTCTCTTTTCGATTTTATACAGATCTCACCCTCGATGAATTATACCGAGCGCTGGTACACCGGCGCCCGTAAGGAAGCCTGGGATCCGGTAACCAAAAGAAACGTTGCGATCGACACCGTTTATGGCTTTAAGCGGGTATACGACTACAGCACCTCGATCAGTGCCCAGACAAAATTATACGGCATGTATACCCCCTGGAAAATATTTGGCGACAAGGTACAGGCCATCCGCCACGTCTTCTCCCCAAGCATCAGTCTGAGTTACAGACCCGACTTCAGTGATCCCAAATACAATTTTTACGAGACTTATACCTATAAAAACGAATATGGTGATGATGTGGAATATACCTATTCCCCTTATTCTTACATGATGTTCGGGACGGCTCCCTCCGGACAAAGTGGAAGCATTGGTTTTGATTTTAAGAACAATCTTGAGATGAAGGTTCGTACCGACAAAGACTCTACCGGCGTGCGGAAGGTCAGCCTGATCGACGACCTGGGTATCAGTTTCAACTACAACATGATGGCCGACTCCATGAAATGGAGCATGATCAACTCGAATATCCGCCTGAAGCTTTCAAAATCATATACCCTCAGCCTGAATGCCACCTGGGACCCTTATCTCTATCAGCTGGATAAAAATGGAACCCCGCGACAGGTGGATAAGCTCAGGATCCTGAACGGCAAGGGATTCGGGAAACTGATGAATACAGGAACCTCCTTCTCCTATTCACTGAATCAGGATACGTTTAAGAAATTATTTTCCCGTGGAGAAAAGGAGGGTAAAGAAGGTGAAAGTAAGGACCCGAAGAATCAGCTGCCCGACGACGGCACCATGGGAGGAAATCCTTACGAGTCGGCACAACAGGGCAATGCTCAGGAAGAACCGGATGACTCTGCCGGGGAGTTCGACAGCGACGGCTACCTGAAGAACCCGGTGAACTGGAATGTCTCTTTCAATTATTCATTGCGATATGGATATGGCGAGTTCGATAAGGAACGACTGGAATACAAAGGGAAGCTGACACACAACTTCGGACTGAGCGGTTCGCTCCAGCCGACCAAGAACTGGAACTTCACTTTCAACACCGATTATAATTTTGATCTGAAGAAATTCACGAACATCAACTGTACCCTTACGCGAAACCTCCACTGTTGGAGTATGTCGACCAGCTTCATCCCCATTGGTCCGTATAAATCATACAATTTTACCATCCGCGCCAATTCCTCACTCCTGCAAGACCTGAAATATGAACAACGCAGCTCACCTTACGACCGCGGCATGGATTGGTATTAGTTTATTTCTTGTCTCCCCAGAGCTTCTTCATTAACTCATACATCTTCGCTTCTGCGGGGTTGGACTGGGCTTCCCAAAACCGGCTGTTTTTTAATTCTTTGGGCAGATACTCCTGCTTCACGAAATTATTTTCATAGTCGTGCGCATACTTGTACTCCTTCCCGTAATCGAGTTCCTTCATGAGGGCGGTCGGTGCGTTGCGCAGATGCAGCGGTACCGGCAGGTTACCGGTCTGTTCTGCTTTTGCAATGGCCGCATCGATGGCCAGATAGGCCGAGTTGCTTTTGGGCGATGCTGCCAGGTAAATGGTTGTTTCCGCCAGCACAATACGTCCTTCCGGCCAACCAATCTTCTGCAGTGTATCGAAACAGGCATTNNCGCCAGCAACAAGGCATTGGGGTTGGCCAGGCCGATATCTTCCGCGGCAGAAATCACCAACCGCCGGGCAATAAACTTTGGGTCTTCGCCACCGGCCACCATCCGGGCAAGCCAGTAGATAGCCGCATCGGGATCACTTCCCCGGATCGATTTGATAAAGGCTGAGATGATGTCGTAATGCATCTCACCCCCTTTGTCGTATGCCGCAGGGTTCTCCTGAAGCCGCTCGGTCACCGTCCTGTCGGTGATCACTACCTTCCCTTCGCTATCAGCCTGCACTGTCAGCTCCAGGATATTCAGCAGTTTGCGGGCATCGCCTCCCGAAAAACGGAACAGTGCGTCGGTCTCCTGCAGGTCAATCTCCTTCTCTTTCAGAATAAGGTCTTCGGTGATCGCGCGGTGCAACAGCACCTCCAGATCTCTCTTCTCAAGCGATTTGAGCACGTAGACCTGACAGCGTGATAACAGGGGGCGAATAACCTCAAAAGAAGGGTTTTCTGTGGTAGCCCCGATGAGGGTCACTGTGCCGGTCTCCACGGCATTCAGCAGCGAGTCCTGCTGCGACTTGCTGAAGCGGTGTATTTCATCAATAAACAAGATGGGCGCTGCGTTCTCAAAAAAACGGTTGTTCTTTGCTTTATCAATCACCTCCCTTACATCTTTCACACCGGAGTTGATGGCACTCAGCTTATAAAAGGGAGCGTTCACCGCATTGGCGATGATGTGAGCCAGGGTGGTCTTCCCCACGCCTGGAGGACCCCAGAAGATGATGGAGGGTATGCGTCCCGCATCGATCATCCTACGTAATACAGCCCCCTTACCAACCAGATGTTTCTGACCGATAAATTCATCCAGATTCTGTGGTCTGAGCCGTTCTGCGAGAGGAGCACTCATGGGTATTCATTTTTATTTTAATTTGAGACTGAGGTCTCAAACTATTTACAAATATAGGCAATTTTAGTAACTTTGCCACTTAAAAGCTCTCATCATGCTTTACCATTACGACTTTCGTTACGCACTGGCAAAAATACCGGTCAAAACAGCTATGAGGTTGAATTTCAGAAAACTGATCTTTACTGGAAGGAAGGAAAATGTCTCAAAAAAGCGACCCGTTATTTTTGCACCCAACCACCGCAACGCACTGCTCGATGCGCTGATGCTGGTCTATGCCGGCTACCCCCTGAAGCAGGTCGTTTTTCTTGCCCGCGCCGATATCTTCAAACAAAAGTTTGTAGCCTGGATACTCCGTGG
>DFYK01000021.1:0-1190 GCA_002383605.1 Proteiniphilum sp. UBA4084
CCAATGGGGTCGTTGTCGTTGTACGTCCCCGGCTTGGCGGTCACGCTGAAGGAACGTCCGTCGAGGTACACCGAGAAGTTGTGCAGGTTTTTGGGTCGTTGAATCTCCGAGCCGGTGGGTTCCACCGTGAAGTTTTTCTCCAGCTTTTGAATAAATTCTGCCGGCGTGAGTCCGTTCAGGTCCTTCACCACGCGGTTGTAGTCGATGATGGTGAGCTGGCTGTCGGGGAAGCAGACCGCCATAAAATAGTTATACTCTTCAGCACCGGTATGGCTGGGATTGTTTTTTACTTTTTCTGCACCCACCAGGGCAGCAGCTGCCGAGCGGTGATGGCCGTCGGCGATATACATGGCCGGCATTTCGGCAAAAATTTCCGTAATGCGCCGGATATCTTCCTCATTCTGAATGAGCCAGAAGTGGTGTCCCACGCCGTCGACCGAGACGAAATCATATTCCGGCTGCTGTGCCGTTGTTTTCGCCACAATCACATTGAGTGCCTCATTGTCGGGATAGGTAAAGAAGACCGGCTCAATGTTGGCGTCGTTCACCCGCACATGCTTCATGCGGTCCTCCTCCTTGTCGCGGCGTGTCAACTCATGCTTTTTGATTTTGCCGGTCATGTAGTCCTCCACCGAGGCGCCCACCACGAGGCCGTACTGCGTCTTGCCATGCATGGTCTGCGCATACACGTAATACATCTCCTGCTCATCCTGCAGCAGCCATCCCTTCTCCTGAAACATCCGGAAGTTTTCGGCCGCCTTCGTGTATACATCCTCATCGTGTTCATCTTTTCCCACGGGAAAATCGATTTCGGGCTTGATGATGTGATACAGCGATTTTGCGTTGCCTTCGGCCTCTTTGCGGGCCTCTTCGGAATTCAGCACGTCGTAGGGGCGCGATGCCACCTCCCTGACCAGTGCTTTTGGGGGGCGCACCCCCCGGAAAGGTTTTACCTTCATACAAATATTATATTTTATCGTGAATTGAGTCAACCATGTATTTCACGCAAATGTAGCCATTTTATCCGTAAAATGAGAGGCCTCAGCGGCAGATTTCATAAAAAACAGCTACATTTGCTTCTGTAAACAATGCCCGCAAAAAATGACCTTATGATACAGATTCAGGAGAAGACAATTATCGAAGCCGCCGAAAAGGGAATGGACGAATTTCTGAAGGTATTTACCGATGCC
>DFYK01000021.1:1370-5850 GCA_002383605.1 Proteiniphilum sp. UBA4084
ATGTATGTCGATTTTGAACAGTTTGATGAGCTGGAAGAGAAGTTCTTCTATATTGAAGAGGAGGAGACCGCGATCATTGCACAGTATGTGGATGAGCATCTGGAAGATTTTGCGGGGCCCCCATTGATCGAAATCATCGAAACAACGTAAAGTTTCAAAGTTTGTTTGAAAAAAAACCGGAATATGAAAAACATCCACTCAGACAGAAAGCCCGCCGTTGCCGGACAGTTTTATCCTGTGAACGCGGATATGTTGCAGAAAGAGGTCGGCAGTTACTTCCGGGATGCCGTAGAAAAAAAACACGACAACGTGAGGGCAGTTATCTGCCCCCATGCAGGGTATATTTTTTCGGGGAAGGTTGCTGCTTCCGGGTACCGCCAGATCGACGAACATGCGCAATACAAGCTTGTGTTTATACTGGCCTCGTCGCATCACAGTTATTTCAATGGCGCATCGGTATACTGCGACGGCGATTACCTGATGCCGTATGGTGCAGAGAAGGTGGACAGGGAAGTAGGGAAAAAGCTGGTGGAGAGACACCCCGGACTTTTCACGGACGACCCCGTCCCCCACTTGAAAGAACACTCCATTGAAGTACAGCTTCCTTTTTTGCATTACACACTGAAGAACCCGTATGCCATTGTCCCCATCATCCTGGGCACGTCAGATGCCATCACCTGCCGGCGCCTTGCACAGGCGCTAAGACCTTTTTTCACAAAAGACAATTTGTTTGTCGTCAGCACCGATTTTTCACATTACCCCGATTACAACAGCGCCACGTCGGTCGATGCTGCCACGGAACAGGCCATCCTGAAGAATGATCCGCAAAAACTTCTCGACATGTTGTCCGAAAATAAGCAGAAACAGATCGACAACCTGCTCACCAGCTTGTGTGGGTGGACGTCGGTGCTCACGCTGCTGTACATGACCGGCAACAACCCGCGTTATGCATACCACGGAGTGGATTATCGCAATTCGGGCGACGAGAAGATTTATGGCGACCGGCATGAGGTGGTCGGATATTGGTCCATCGTTGTTACGGAGAACACCGCTTCGGCAAAGAAAGAATTTTCTCTGACAGAAGAAGACAAAACTGCGCTGCTCGAAGAAGCACGCAGCACCCTTGAAAAGCTTTTCACGGGAAGGAAAGCTTCCTCACCCGGTTTAAGCGGTTGTTCCGATGCGGTGAATGCACCTTGCGGCGCTTTTGTCACCCTTTACAACCGGGGAAAGCTCCGCGGATGCATCGGCATGGTATCGACCCACGAGCCGTTGTTGAAGACAGTACACGACATGGCCCTATCGGCTGCGAAGAGCGACTACCGGTTTTCGCCCGTGACTGCGGAAGAGTTGAACGAGATTGATATTGAGATTTCCGTCTTGTCGCCGCTGACCAAAATCAAGGATGTTTCGGAAATCGAACTGGGCAAGCACGGCATATACATTGTGCAGGGCCGCTCGAGCGGTATTTTTCTCCCCCAGGTAGCCGAAGAAACAGGTTGGNNGTGTACACCTTCACCGCGACTGTTTTTGGGGAGAAAGAGAACAGGGGCTAATCCCCGGGGGTATCGCAAGCTCACTTCCAGACGCCGGCAATTGCTTCGCCGCAAACGTTGCATTTCCCTTCTGTCAGCCTGTTTGTTGTCACGTCGAACCCTTGTCGTTCCACCAGCAGGTTGTTGCAACGGGGNNCCCGCGCGTTCCGCGATCCTCTTTGCCTGCAGCAACGATCGTTCGGGAGTAGCAGGCCGGTCGGTCAGGCGGTATGTAGGAAAGAAGCGGCTGAAATGCAGCGGCGTATCAGAAAAGCCTTTTTCCACCAGCCAGGCGCACATTTTCTCCATCATTTCCGGGTCATCGTTGTAGCCGGGAATCAACAAGCTGGTGATCTCGAGCCAGATATTTTTCTCCTTCAGCGTTTTCAGCGTTTCCAGCACCGGGTGCAGGCCTCCCGAAGTCAACTGCTTATACGATTCGTTGTCGAAGCATTTTAAATCGATGTTGGCAGCGTCGAGATGAGGGCAAAGGTCCAGCAACGGTTCCCGGTTGATGTAACCGTTTGAGACCATCACTGTCTTCGCCTTATTTTTGTGTGCCAGCACCGCAATGTCGTACATATACTCGTAAAACACCGTCGGTTCCGTGTAGGTAAAAGCGATAAGCCTGGTATGGTACGCCAGCGCTTGATCGATTATTTCCTGTGGGCTGAACCGGTAATGGGGCAACTCATCCGGCGACGACTGCGATATTTGCCAGTTCTGGCAATTGGCACACCGGAAGTTACATCCTGCGGTAGCCAGCGACAAGATATTTTCGCCCGGGTGGAAGTGGAAGAGCGGTTTTTTTTCAATCGGGTCCATGCTTACCGAGCACGGATTGCCGTAGGCCATGGTATACAGTATCCCGTTCCGGTTTTTTCTTGCGTGGCACACTCCCGTTTCGTTCTCCTCCAACAGGCACACGTGCGGACATAGAAGGCAACGAACAGCACCCTCGGCTTTCTGTTCCTGATAACGTGCTGGCTTATACACATCTGCAGAATCCGTTTTTTTCATTGCTCCCATTTTTAATACCCTCCGGAACCATCCGCACTGGAGTCCAAATTTACGTAATTTTTTCAGAGTATCCTCATCCTATTTCATATCCTCCATAAAATGGATTCAGAGAGAAAACACCCGTGCTCACTGGAGGAAAGCTTTCCAGACAGAGCGTGGGAGAAAGAGTTAAAATCAGGTAGCAATCAGGTTTTCCTTGTTATCAGCCACCGGACCACCGCTGGAACCGACCGCATAATCAGATCATTCTTTAAAAAACAGTTCCACTGTTTTGAATCCCATAACTTTTTTCCGATAGCTGAAGCAACTCACATTTGGGACAACCGTACGGAAGGGCCGTTGCAAAAAATTCATCGTCGAGAAACCTTGTCCACCGCCGTGGATTTATTGGACAATTCTTCCTGTGCCGGTACCGACGGCAAAGATGGTCCACCGATGCGGCAGGCAATAGTAATGGAAATGGTGGTGGTGCAGGCAAAGGCTATCTAACGGCACACACCTGCAGTTATACTACTCCGTATATTCTCCTATACTTCATTTGTATCCCTCTGCTATCTCTCTGTTATCTCTCTGTTACCACACTGTTACCACACTGTCAAATATAAGGGAAGTACCAGACCAGTATAAGTATTGAATACATCGAAGAAATATTTTATCCTTACTGTCCACTGTACTTTATAACTTTTATATTTATATGGAGCTGTTGATGGTCTTTGCTAATCATTACATTGTTTTATGGGGAGTTCTATAAATTAAGATTTTGACATTCAATTTATTATTTATATATTTGTAGAAAATACCAATAAAAATAAATCCATATAAAGTAACTGGCAACAAAGGACTTTTTGACGAACAAGAGCAAGTAGCAAAGCTATCGGAAATAGGCAATCCATTAGAAATGATAAGTAAGGTTGTTGATTTTGAAATGTTTAGAGCGGTGTTAGAAGATGCATTGCTGAACAAAGACAAAAAAAGCAATGCCGGAGCAAAACCTTATGACGTAATAATGATGTTCAAGATAATAATCCTTCAGCACTATTACGGACTTGGCGACAAGCAATTAGAATATCAAATCATAGACAGAGCCAGTTTCAAGCAATTTCCTGGTTTAGAAAGCGGCGATAAAGTGCCTGACGAAAAAACCGTATGGGCATTTCGTGAAACACTAACCAATAAGGGGCTTGTAGAAAAGATATTTGACGAATTCCATGATTTTTTAGAAAAAAAAGGGATCATGCTGAATGAAGGCAAAATGATAGATGCCAGTTTTACAATAGCCCCAAGACAACGCAACAGCAGAGAGGAAAACAAAACCACACAAAAGTAGATACCAAGAGCAAATTCATCGACAAATATACAGTTACCGATGCAAGCGTACACGACTCACAAGCCTTAGCGGATTTACTCACCGAAAAAGATAAAAACCAAGATTTACATGCAGCGCCTACACAGGGGAAGATCAGAGAAAAGTCATCAGCCAATATGAAATGAACAACAAGGTAAACGAAAAAGGCTATCGCAACAAACCGTTGACAGAAGAGCAGAAAATAAGTAACCGTGAGAAATCAAAAACGAGAGCGAGAGTAGAGCATGTATTCGGTTTTATGTAACAAAGCATGAACGGACTGTTTTTAAGGTCTGTTGGAATGGTGAGAGCCACCGGCATCATCGATTTGATAAATCTCACTTATAATTTGTTTCGGAACGGGCAAGTAGTTCGATTAAATATCTTACAAATTAAACATTAACCCATAGGTAGATAGATAAGGTTTTATAAAATGAAATTTTAGATACAACAAAATTAGTTTTTCGTAAATTTGAAACGATTTTAGAAAACTCGTTAACGGGTTCTGCCTTGTTTTGAAATCAAAATAGAAAAAATGAATTTTTAGAACCCACCAAAAGTAATTCCGTTTGCCCGATGA
>DFYK01000123.1 GCA_002383605.1 Proteiniphilum sp. UBA4084
CCATCACTTTATTTGTTATCAGGGAGGTTACCAGGCAAAAAGCGGGTATTGCTTCATTGTCATGTTTACTTTTTCACGTACCGATACAATGGTCTTCGGATCATCCACACGAGAGAGTACGGTGTCGATTAATTCCACGATCTCTCCCATCAGTTCTTCTTTTGCTCCGCGGGTGGTGATGGCCGGCGTGCCAAAGCGAAGGCCGGAAGTCTGGAAGGGTGAACGGCTGTCGAAAGGCACCATGTTCTTGTTGGTGGTGATATCGGCCTCCACAAGCACTTTCTCCGCTACCTTACCAGTCAGATCCGGGAACTTGGTACGTAGATCGACCAACACAATATGGTTGTCGGTACCGCCTGAGACTACATTGTAACCCTTGTCGGCAAAAGCCTGAGCCATCACGGCCGCATTTTTCTTAACCTGTGTCTGGTAGGTTTTATATTCCGGTTGCAGTGCCTCGTAAAAAGAAACCGCCTTAGAGGCAATCACATGCTCCAGGGGGCCGCCCTGCATGCCGGGGAAGACAGCTGAGTCCAGCAGTGCCGACATCATCTTCACCTCTCCCTTGGGTGTGGTAAGGCCCCAGGGATTTTCAAAATCTTTTCCCAACAGGATCACACCGCCACGGGGACCGCGCAGCGTCTTGTGGGTAGTGGAAGTGACGATGTGTGCATGTTGAAGTGGATTTTCAAGCAGTCCAGCAGCAATCAGTCCGGCGGGGTGCGCCATATCCACCATGAAGATGGCACCGATCTCATCGGCTATTTTACGGATGCGGGCATAATCCCATTCACGTGAATAGGCCGAAGCACCGGCAATAATAAGTTTGGGTTTTTCAGATCGTGCCAGTGATTCCAGCTGGTCGTAGTCCACTCGCTGGTCTTCCTCCCTCACATTGTATGCTATGGGTTCAAACATCAAGCCTGAAAAATTGACAGGTGAACCATGGGAGAGGTGGCCGCCGTGCGACAGATTCAATCCGAGGAATTTATCCCCTGCCTTCAGGCATGCCAGGAAGACGGCAGCGTTTGCCTGTGCGCCGGAGTGTGGCTGTACATTGGCCCATTCGGCACCGAAAATCTCTTTCAACCGGTCGATGGCAAGCTGTTCGCTCAGGTCCACCACCTCACATCCGCCGTAATATCTTCTTCCCGGATATCCTTCGGCATACTTGTTGGTGAGGACAGAGCCCATGGCCTGCATCACCTGTTCGCTCACAAAGTTTTCTGAGGCAATCAACTCAATGCCTTTAAGTTGACGTTCCTGTTCTTTTTGAATTATCGCGAAGATTTCTCTGTCTTGTGTCATAGCGTCATATTATACAAAAAAATATCCGCAAAGGTAAGGAACATTTTCGTAAGCAAGGTAAGCAAAGTCCAAATAAATTTGTCCTTTGCTCTTGCGAGAATTGAAAATCGAGGAGCGAAAGCGACTCAAAATGACAAACTTCAGTGAACATTTTGCACCGCAGACAAACAACTACATTTCATTGGGGACCAAGGCAATCAACAACCCCTACGATGGAGGAAAGCTCATTACCAGCATCAACAACGACAAGAATGACGCCTTTAACTATCTCATGGCGCTGGCCGGTTATCGCATTACGCAACACGGTATTTCAGCGGGTTTTTTCGTGGAGCCCCGCCTTGGTGTGGTATTTGGAGCAGGCGGATACACGGGGTTTGCTTTTGCCCCATTCGCCGGTTATGCTTACCGTAATTTTGATTTCGCAGTCTCTTTTGACATGGGATTTGGACGGGAAAACAGTGCCATATTGAAGAAAAACTTTTTTACACCAGGCCTTAGTATCGGTTACAATTTCGGTTTTTAAAGATTATTCGGGGGATTATCTTCTCCCGAACAATCCTCTTTTCTTCTTCGGTTCCGGCATTGCCGACGAGCCGGCCATGATCTGCAAGGCTTTTCCTTTGTTCACGGTAGCATTCACCGCATTGTAAATCACACCCCAATCCGGCAAGCCGCCAAGATTTCGGTCGTCGATAAAAAGATCGGCTCCCAGCTTTCGGGAGGCTTTCTCTCTGTCCTCACCCGGGAGATTGGCATTCTCGGCGTAAAAATAGAGTCCTCTTTCTGCACAGTAATCCACGGCCTCCTGCAACAGTTGTCCCTCCCGTACGGTCCAGAGTATCAGTTTATGATTGTCTTTTTGTAACTGGAGGAGGGTCTCGATGGCAAAAGGGATTGGCCTGCCAATGGCTGGATATTCATGCTCAACGATGGTTCCGTCGAAATCTACTGCTATGACCATTGTTTACTACTTTCGATAATGTTGCTGTCTGAGGGTGCAAAGATAGACAAAATAACGGATAGAGCCTATCTTTACTTACACGTCGTACATCTTGCGGTAATAACTTTGGTATTCACCGCTGGTCACATTGTCGAGCCACTCCTGGTGATCGAGGTACCAGCGGACTGTGTGGTCAATACCTTCTTCAAACTGCAGGGAAGGTTTCCATCCAAGTTCATTGCTGAGCTTTGAAGCGTCGATGGCATAGCGCAGATCATGTCCGGCACGATCGGTCACATAAGTGATCAGTTTTTCTGATGTTCCTTCCTTCCTTTCCAGCAACCGGTCAACGGTTTTAATAAGTACCCTGACCAGATCAATATTCTTCCATTCATTAAGACCGCCGATATTGTAGGTTTCTCCTACCCTGCCCTGGTGAAAGATCAGATCGATGGCTCGCGCGTGGTCTTCCACGTAGAGCCAGTCCCTGATATTTTCTCCCTTACCATAGACGGGTAACGGTTTGTTATGACGAATATTGTTGATAAAGAGCGGTATTAGTTTTTCCGGAAACTGATAGGGTC
>DFYK01000138.1 GCA_002383605.1 Proteiniphilum sp. UBA4084
AGGTAATCAATTTACAGGTAATCAAAATATTTGTCTATGCAAATAATTCGTAAAGCGCAAAAAGAATTACTTTCTTTGGCCAGACAGTTTAAATCGGTGGCTGTTGTAGGTCCCCGTCAATCGGGTAAAACCACCCTGGTACGCATGACATTCCCCGACAAAGTGTATGTGAACCTGGAAAACCCGGACACGAGAAGTTTCGCGATTGAGGACCCGCGGGGTTTCCTGGCAAGCTTCCCTGATGGTGCCATCCTGGATGAGGTGCAGCGTACTCCCGATATCTTTTCGTATCTCCAGCAGCTGATTGATGATAATCCGGAACACGGTCGGTTTATATTGACCGGATCAAACAATTTCCTCCTGCAGGAGAATATATCACAGAGCCTTGCCGGAAGAGTGGGGTACCTGTTTTTGTTGCCTCTCTCACTTGAGGAAATCCCCAATGCCGGGTTGCCAGTCAACGAGTTGATGATAAAAGGCTTTTATCCCGCCCTTCATGCCGGAGAGGCTAAAACTGATGTAAGCAGGTACTTCTCCAATTATATTAGAACATACATTGAACGTGATGTCAGGCTGATACGCAACATAACTGATCTGTATGCTTTCGAACGTTTTTTGCGTTTGTGTGCAGGACGCATCGGCCAGCTGCTTAACATGAATAACCTTGCAGTTGAAACTGGTGTGGATAACAAAACGATTGCCGCCTGGTTATCCGTGCTGGAGGCAAGTTTTGTAATTTTCAGGTTGCACCCTTATCATAATAATTACAACAAACGCATCGTGAAGATGCCCAAACTCTATTTTTACGATACAGGCGTGGCATCGGCATTGCTTGGAATTGAGAATCCGGATCAATTGGCACTCCATCCTTTTCGGGGCGCATTATTTGAGAATATGATCGTGGTTGAGTTCCTGAAAAACAGATACAACCGGGGTAAATCCAATAATCTTTATTTCTGGCGTGACAGCCTTGGCAGAGAGGTCGATTTGCTCATTGATAACCACGATCATCTGTTGCCGATTGAAATTAAATCGGGACAAACAATTACCGAGGATTATTTCAAATCTCTTTTTGACTGGCTAAGGATCTCGGGTGAAGAGAAAGGTTGGGTGATTTATGCCGGAGATACAAAACAGGTGCGCAGCAATGGGATTACGGTGGTGCCGTACAAGGAAAGTTATCAGATTGGTTAGTTGTAAGCGAAGCGACTTCTTCTCTTTNNTGCAGACAAGAAGAACACCGGGAAAACTCCTCATTGCTCTCATGGTCGTTGGTTCTCATATTGAGAAATTATATACAGAATGCTGCATAAAGCGGTACTGACTTTATGCTGTTTTCAAATCCGAAGTTCTTCTTTGATATGCGAATACCATAAGGGCAATTGTATTTCTCCATGAAAATGCGCAAGCTCTTGGAACGTACACGCATGCCACTTTTTACCTCGATGGGAATTACATCGGCATCTTTCTGTATAACAAAATCAACCTCTGCCGTATTGTCATTCTTCCAATAAAGAAGTGTTATCAAATTGTTTGCAAAGGCCTGTGCTACATAATTTTCAGCAATTGCACCCAAGAACGGGTTCTCTATGTCGAGTGGAGATAATATCGCTTGAGTGGCTATGCCAGACTGCATGGTAAGCATGCCCACGTCAGCCATGTAAAGTTTAAAATCGCTCAGATCGACATACACCTTAACAGGCATTGTTCCTTGTGTTGTCTTCTGACATTTGAGTATAACCCCCGCATATTTAAGCCACTCAATAGACTCGCCGAAAATTGTTGAGCTGCCTCCTCGCTGGACAACGCTATATTGGAACTTGCGATTCTCCTTCGCCAGCTGAGCCGGAATTGATTCGTAACACGCGCGTATTTTAATGCTGGTTGCAGGCTCGGCGTACTTTGCCATATCGGCAATATATTCATTCAAAATACGGTTTTGCATATCGGCAACCGCCACAAAACTATCGGCGGCTATAAACTCCTTCACCGCGGCGGGCATGCCGCCGACAATAAGATACTTGTTATATAAATCTACGGCTATCGAATGTACATCCAAAGGCTCGTTGGAGAGATAGTGTTCCCGGATGGTGTGTGCCAGCATGGATCGATCGTTTGCCCATAAAAACTCCTCGAAATCCATTGGAAACAGTGTAATTTCATCGACCTTGCCCACAGGAAAAGAAAATTGTTTGCGATTTATCGCCACACCAAGCAATGAACCCGCAGCCACAACGTGAAATTGGGGAACTTGTTCACGGAAATACTTCAACGATGTCAATGCCCTCTCCGAAGCTTGTATTTCATCAATTATAATAAGTGTTTTGCCGGGGATAATCCTCTGCGAATGGGCTGATTCGAGGTACTGAATAAGTGACCTGGGGGTTATACTCTCTTCAAATTTCTCTACCAACGCTTTGTCAGTCTCGAGGTTTACAATTACGTAATTGTCATACTCCTGCCTGCCAAACTCTTGCAAAATATAAGTTTTCCCCACCTGACGTGCACCATTGACAATTAGAGGTTTTCTGTCTGCTTTTTCCTTCCACTGTACCAGGTAGTCATATATTTTTCTTTTCATACGATATAGACATTGAATCAAACTCATGCAAATATACACTTATCTGTGGAAAAATAAAATTATTTCAGACTTTTCCATAGATAAATATATAAGGAGGAGGGATTCAGGTGTCAGGATTCAGGGATCAGCGGTCAGCGGTCAGCTTTC
>DFYK01000052.1:0-11166 GCA_002383605.1 Proteiniphilum sp. UBA4084
GATATGCAGGCGATGAAAAAAGGAAGATCGCTAAAAAAGAGATCGCAGGCAAATGGGAGCTGGTACGGATTACGGAACCGGAGTATGAACGACAGCTTGAAGCAGGTCAGATATTGTGGGGAGAGGGTAGCTTAAAAGAGGAAGAATGGAATTATCCCTTTCATCTGCAACTGAATGCAGACGGGAGCGCTGGCGATCGCAACGCATGGAGTTTCAATGAAAAGGAACAATCTCTTTTGTTGACAATTGAGGGGGAAACAATCCGCGACATCCATATCTTCGCAGGACATGACTGGGAAAACCAGGCCCGCACCATCCTTTTCACTGGTCTCGATGATCGGGGCCGTTCAGTATGGGGAAAACGGGTTAAGTAATATAATCCAAATTCGATGTGTTCTTTGACAACTATATCAGGAGATAAACTGAAGATCTTTACAAAGAGAAATAATACCCCTTTCGGCACAACTGATCATATTTTTCTTTGTTGAACCTGTAATAGAAAGCACCTCTCTTGGAGGTTGATTTATCTTTGTCGGGTTGTTTTTCGAGGAAATCCATTCCCAAGATCTTTTTTCGGAAATTGCGTTTATCGAGCGTAGTCTGATAAATAGCCTCGTACAAAGATTGCAACTGGGGTAATGTAAACTTTTCAGGGAGCAGGTTAAATCCCAGAGGCTGTATGGCTGCTTTGCTTCTCAATATGGCGATGGTATCGTCCACCATCTGGTTATGATCGAAGATGAGCTCTCCTATCTTGTCAAGTTCTTCCCAACGGGCATGGTGTTTTTTGCACAGTTCATCATCGAATAACTCAAGGTCTATCAGGGCATAATAGGCAACCGATATCACCCGTTCGCCCACATCGCGGTTTATTTTTCCGTATGTACCTACCTGCTCCATATACACATCCTTGATGCCGGTATATTCATATAATACACGCGAAACCGCTTCTTCAAGGTTTTCTCCGGAACGAAGAAAACCTCCCATCAGGGTATCCCGATCTTTCAACGGTTCAAATCGACGTTTGGAGATCAACAGATACAATTTCCCTTTTGTGAAGCCGAGGATGATGCAATCGACAGAAAGAAAAAACTTTTCCTGCTCTATATAAAATGGTGCCATTCAGAATATTTTTCCGGCAAAGGTACACAATCTACGATGTCTAAATAATTTTAAAGGAAGTTTTTAATTATATGTTTTATAACATAACAAAATAAGTGTGCATAACTACACTTATTACTAATTTTGTCACATAATAACCCAACAAATAGTGACCAACAACAATAATTTATCGTGAAGAAATTACTGACANNGAGCCCGGATGGGAATTTGCAGGTTTCAATTTTACTAAAAGAGGGAACCATGCATTATAATGTGTCATATAAGGGAGCAACTATGCTCGAAGACTCCCCGCTGGGCATGATCACCAATGTCAGTGATTTTAGCCGTGATCTCCAATTTGTGGAAAAAAGCGAACGGATAATCAACAACAGTTACAGCATAAAAACCGCCAAGCAGAGCCGGATCAACAATCTCGCACACGAGGTAGTGGCCACCTATGAGACACCCCAAAAGGAAAGGATCAGCATCACGTTTCGGGTGAGCAACAACGACGTTGCCTTCAAATATGTGCTGGCACAGCAGGGAGAAAAGGCCCGTTGCATCATTGAAAAGGAGTTATCGGGATTCAAATTTCCGCAATACACCACTACTTTTCTCGCCCCGCAGGCAACGCCCATGATTGGCTGGATGCGTACCAAACCCAGTTATGAAGAGGAGTATGTGCCGGATGAACCGGTGGGAACGCCTTCCAAATATGGTATAGGATATACCTTCCCGGGCCTGTTTCATGTAGGAGATAACGGATGGGCGCTGGTTTCAGAAACGGGAGTAGGGAGCCTGTACTGTGGAGCAAAACTCAGTGAGGGAACCCCTGAAGGACTTTACACCATTGCTTTTCCCGAAGAAGGAGAAAATAACGGCATCGGCAATGCCCAACCTGCAATTTCCTTGCCGGGAGAAACGCCCTGGCGCACCATCACCGTGGGTGATAACCTGAAACCGATCGTGGAGACCACCATCGCCCTCGATGTAGTGGAACCGCTTTATGAACCTTCCATTGATTATTCCTTCGGTCGCTCTACCTGGAGCTGGCTGCTCTGGCAGGATGGAAGCATCAACTTCGAGGATCAGAAAAAATACATCGACCTCTCCGCCGCGATGGGATATGAGTTGGTGTTGATCGACAACTGGTGGGATACCCGCATTGGACGGGAGAAGATTGAGGAGCTGGCACAATATGCTGCCGCAAAGGGAGTAGGTATCTCACTCTGGTACAACTCCAACGGCTTCTGGAGTGATGCGCCCCAGGGACCTAAAAACAGGATGAGCACCTCTGTTGCCCGAAAAAAAGAAATGGCCTGGCTGCAAAGCATCGGCGTAAAGGGGATCAAAGTCGACTTCTTTGGTGGTGACAAACAGGAAACCATGCAACTCTACGAAGATATCCTGTCTGATGCAAACGATTACGGACTGGCAGTGATCTTTCACGGATGCACGCTCCCCCGCGGCTGGGAAAGAATGTACCCCAACTTTGCAGGAAGTGAAGCAGTGCTTGCATCGGAGAATCTCATCTTTACCCAGCACGCCAACGATCAGGAAGCCTACAACGCCGCATTGCATCCGTTTATCCGGAACAGCGTCGCCTCCATGGATTTCGGGCCGGTGTTGCTGAACAAACGGCACAATCGCAACAACGACGGCGGCAACATGCGCCGCACGACAGAAACATTTCAACTGGCCACCGCCGTCATCTTTCAAACACCGGTACAAAACTTTGGTATCACACCCAATAACCTGCAGGATTGCCCTTCATTTGTGATCGATTTTATGCGGAACATCCCTACACTGTGGAATGAAACACGGTTCATCGACGGGTATCCCGGCAAATATGTGGTGCTGGCCCGGCGCCACGGAGAACAATGGTATGTGGCTGCCATCAACGCAGAAAAAGAAGTGAAGAAAATTGAGGTGAAACTCCCCAAGCTTGCAGGGAAGGATATCCTGCAATATTCCGACAAAAAGGACAGATCGCCACAGCTCAACCGGCTGGCAATGAGGAAAGATGGCACAATCACACTGACCCTTGAACCGGATGGGGGAACAATCATTACAACCCGGCCTGAACGTACAAAATAAGTTTTTATCTTTACACATCATAAAAAAACAGAGAACCATGAGATTAAAAAGAACTTGTCAAATTATCCTGCTGCTGCTCATCGGCAGTGCATCCATCCAGGCACAAAACAGACTGGTCATTGAAGCAGACCGGGGGAAGAGTATCATCAACCGGCATATTTACGGACATTTTTCAGAGCACCTCGGTCGTTGCATCTATGGCGGATACTGGGTAGGCGAAGACTCATCCATTCCCAACACCCGGGGAATACGGAATGATGTGGTTCAGGCTTTGAAAGATATCAGTATCCCCAACCTTCGATGGCCGGGAGGCTGCTTTGCAGACGAATATCACTGGATGGACGGTATTGGCCCGCGTGCCGATCGTCCCAAAATGATCAACACCCACTGGGGTGGTGTGGTAGAAGACAACAGCTTCGGTACCCATGAATTTCTCGACCTGTGCGAACAACTCAATACCGAAGCCTACATCAGTGCCAATGTGGGAAGCGGCACCGTGGAAGAGATGTCGAAGTGGATTGAATACGTTACTTTCGATGGCGAGAGCCCAATGGCCAACCTGCGTCGCAAAAACGGACGCACTGAACCCTGGAAAGTTAAATTCTGGGGTATTGGTAACGAGAGCTGGGGATGTGGTGGGAACATGACACCCGACTACTATTCAGACCTCTACCGTCACTATGCCACCTTTGCCCGGAACTACGGCGACAACCGTCTTTACAGGATTGCCTGCGGTGCCAACGGAGGTGACTACAACTGGACGGAGACCGTAATGAAGAATGCGGCTCGCCATATGCAGGGCCTGTCACTGCATTACTACACGGTGCCCAGAGACTGGGCAAACAAGGGTTCTGCTACCGACTTCGATGAGGCTGAATATTTCACCACCATCGAAAAGACCCTTTTTATGGAAGAGCTGATCACCAAACATGGTGCCATCATGGATAAATACGATCCCCAAAAGCGGGTCGGCATGATTATCGACGAGTGGGGCACCTGGTACAACGTGGAGCCGGGCACCAACCCGGGATTCCTCTATCAGCAGAACACACTGCGCGATGCCATCGTGGCCGGGATCAATCTCAACATCTTCAACGCACACAGCGATCGGGTGCAGATGGCCAACCTGGCGCAGACGGTGAATGTGTTACAGGCTGTGATGCTCACCGACGAGGAAAAGATGCTGCTCACACCCACTTACTGGGTGTTCTACCTCTACAAGGTACATCAGGACGCAACCCTACTGCCCATCTCTTTTACAGGAAGCAAATACCGCCAGGGTGACCGGGAAATTGATGCGGTCAGTGTGTCTGCATCAAAAGATACCAGTGGAAAAATACACATCACCCTGGTGAATGCCGATCCCAATAACGAACAACAAGTCAACACCCAACTGATCGGCGCCACCGTAAAGCAGGTCAAAGGAGAGATACTCACCTCTCAGAAATTGCAGGATTACAACAGCTTCGAACAACCATCGAAGATAAAAGTGACCGGTTTCAAGGGTGCCAAAATATCTGATAACAACCTAACAGTAACATTGCCCGCCAAATCGGTGGTGATGCTTGAACTACAATAAAAATTACACGGATGAATATAGAAGTATTAAAAGAAGCGGTCTTCCGTGCCAACCTCGATCTGGTGGAACATGGACTGGTGATCTTCACCTGGGGAAACGTGAGCGGGATCGACAGGGAACAGAACCTGGTCGTCATCAAACCTTCGGGTGTATCCTATGACAATATGAAGGCAGCCGACATGGTGGTGACCGATATGGAAGGTAATGTGGTGGAAGGCAATTACAAGCCTTCTTCCGACACGGCAACCCATCTCGAACTTTACAAAGCCTTTCCGGCAATCGGAGGTATTGTCCACACCCACTCCACATTCGCCACTGCCTGGGCACAGGCAGGATGCGACATCCCCATCATCGGCACCACGCATGCCGACTATTTCAGCAGCGACATCCCCTGTACGCGCGACATGACCGAAGCAGAGGTGAAAGGAGAATATGAGAAAGAAACAGGCACCGTCATCATTGAACGATTCAAAGAGTTGAATCCGGTACATATCCCCGGTGTGCTGGTAAAAAACCACGGTCCTTTCTCCTGGGGCAAAGATCCGCACGAGGCAGTGCACAACGCCGTGGTAATGGAGCAGGTAGCCAAGATGGCTTTTATAGCCGGGCAGGTAAATCCCGCACTCACCATGAATGAGCTGCTCGTACAGAAGCACTTTTTTAGGAAACATGGCCCCAATGCCTATTACGGACAGAAATAAAATAACAGCATATAGATCAATAAAAAATAAACAACATGGAATTTAAAAATCAGGAAGTATGGTTTGTTACGGGAGCACAGCTCCTGTACGGAGGCGATGCGGTAGTAACCGTAAATGCCCACTCTGAAGAGATTGTAAAGGGACTCAATGAGGCCGGCACACTGCCGGTGAAGGTGGTTTACAAGGGTACGGCCAACTCATCGCCGGAGGTAGAAAAAGTTTTTAAGGAAGCCAACACGGCCCCTGAATGTGTGGGCATCATCACCTGGATGCACACCTTCTCACCGGCGAAGATGTGGATCAAAGGACTGCAGAATTTCCACAAGCCACTGTTGCACCTGCACACACAGTTCAACAAGGAGATACCCTGGAGCGAGATCGACATGGACTTCATGAACCTGAACCAGTCGGCTCACGGCGACCGTGAATTTGGTCATATTGTTACCCGGATGCGCAAAAACAGAAAAGTGGTTGTGGGACATTGGTCCGACGTCAAGGTGCAGGATCGCATCGCTGTATGGATGCGGGTAGCTGCTGCCTGGGCCGATGCACAGGACATGGTGATTGTGCGTTTCGGCGACAACATGAACAACGTGGCCGTCACCGATGGCGATCGTCTGGAAGCAGAACTGCGTCTGGGTTATCACGTAGACTATTATGCCATTGGCGATCTGGTAGCCTATCAGGACAAAGTGACCGAACAGGAGGTAGACGCGCTGGTAGCTGAGTACGAACAGCTCTACACCATTGCCGACAACTGCAGAAAAGAAGCAAAAGATCACGGACAGGTACGCGAGGCTGCGCGCATAGAAATTGCGCTTCGTCGTTTTCTGAAAGATAAAAATGCTAAGGCCTTCACCACCAACTTCGATGCCCTGCACGGGTTGAACCAGCTACCCGGACTGGCCAGTCAGCGCCTGATGGCGGAAGGATATGGCTTCGGAGCCGAAGGAGACTGGAAAACAGCAGCCCTGCTGCGCACCATCTGGGTGATGTCGCAGGGACTCAAGGGAGGATGCTCCTTCCTCGAAGATTACACCTACCACTTCAAGGGTGAAAAAAGTGCCATCCTGCAGTCACACATGCTGGAGGTATCACCGCAGATCACCAGCCAGAAACCGCGCCTGGAGGTTCATCCCCTGGGCATCGGCGGAAAAGCGGATCCCGCACGCCTTGTATTTACAGCTGATGCCGGAAAAGGATTAGCTGCCACGATTGTGGACATGGGCAACCGCTTCCGCATGATCGTCAACAACGTAGATGTGCTGGAGCCGGAAGCAGCCCTTCCCAAGCTGCCTGTAGCCAGTTCGCTCTGGATACCTCAGCCCAGCCTCGAGATTGGCGCTGCAGCCTGGATTTATGCCGGAGGTACACACCACTCGGCCTTCTCCTACGCACTCACGAATGAATATTTTGAAGATTATGCCGACATTGCCGGCATCGAATTGATGACCATCGACAAGAATACGACCATCAACAACTTCAAGTTCGAACTCAAGGTGAACGAAGTATATTACCTGCTCAATAAATCGTTGCAGTAACCCATCTTATTAAAAGAAAGATTATGGCTAAATATGTAATCGGACTGGACTATGGTTCCGACTCCTGTCGTGCCATCATTGCCGATGCGTCCAATGGCAATGAAATTGCCACCTCGGTGAAATATTACCCCCGATGGAAAGAGGGTAAATATTGCGATCCACGCAACAACCGCTACCGCCAGCATCCGCTGGATTATATCGAAGTGCTGGAGGAGAGCATCCGCGAGGCGCTCTCCAAAGCACCCGCAGGTGTAGCAGAAAATGTAGTGGGCATGGGATTCGATACCACCGGGTCGACTCCGGTGCTGACCGACGAAGCAGGTACACCGCTGGCATTGCTGCCTGAGTTTGCCGAAAACCCCAATGCCATGTTCGTCCTCTGGAAGGACCATACGGCCGTAAAAGAGGCCGATGAGATCAACCGGCTCGCGAAGAATTGGGAAATTGACTATACCGCTTACGAAGGAGGCATCTACTCCTCCGAGTGGGTGTGGGCCAAGATGCTCCATGTGTTGCGGGAAGATGAACAGGTACGCGATGCAGCCTACTCCTGGGTAGAGCATTGCGACTGGTTACCGGGGCTGATTACCGGAAACGCCAAGCCGGAGACCATGCCACGCAGCCGCTGTGCTGCGGGACATAAGGCCATGTGGCACGCGTCGTGGGGCGGTCTGCCATCCGAAGCGTTCCTCACAGCACTCGACCCGGTGCTGGCAGGATACCGTGCCCGTCTTTTTGAGGAGACCTGCCCGAGCAATGTGAAGGTGGGAAACCTGACCGCAGCATGGGCTGAGCGGCTTGGGCTGACCACAAACGTGGCCGTTGCCGTGGGTGCTTTCGACTGTCATATCGGTGCTGTGGGTGTAGAAATTAAACCGGGTGATTTTGTCCGGGTGATTGGCACCTCCACCTGTGACATCATGGCGGTACCCTATAAAGAGATGAAAGATAAGCTGATACCCGGCATCTGCGGACAGGTGGATGGCTCTGTCATTCCCGGCATGATTGGACTCGAAGCCGGTCAGTCCGGATTCGGCGACATCTACGCCTGGTTTAAACGCCTCCTGGAGTGGCCGTTGCAAAACATACTGAGCAAAACAAACCTGCTGGATGCCGCCACCAAAGAGAAGCTGATTGAGGAGGTAGCCGATGCCATCATTCCCGAACTGACCAGGGAGGCTGAAAAGGTTCCCGTCACGGAGAGCACCATCATGGCAACGGACTGGATGAACGGGCGCCGCACGCCCGACGCCAACCAGCTGCTGCAGGGATCCATTACGGGACTCACACTGGGCAGCTCCGCTCCCCTCATCTTCCGTGCCCTGGTGGAAGCCACCGCCTTTGGTTCGAAAGCCATTGTGGATCGATTCCTTGAAAACGGGGTCGAGATCAAACAGGTGATCGGTATCGGTGGTATCTCGCTGAAGTCGCCCTTTGTGATGCAGACCCTGGCCGATGTGCTGGGCATGTCGATCAAGGTGGCCAAAACAGAGCAGGCCTGTGCCTTTGGTGGAGCAATGTTTGCTGCCGTCGTGGCGGGTGAATATGAAAAGGTGGAAGAGGCACAGGATGCCATGGGCCAGGGTTTTGCCTTCACCTATCATCCCAACCACGAAAACCATGCACTCTACAGCGAGCTGTACAAAAAATACCAACAACTGGGAAAATTCACCGAGGAGAATACCATCCCAGCCTAAACAGAAAATGATGAGAAAGTTCCTTTTGCCGGTCTTCATGACAGTGCTCCTGTTCTTTTTACCGACAGCGTACCTATTGTATGCCAATGAGCCCGATTCAGCCTATCTCTTTGCCTATGGCGAAGACAACGGAAGCGGCTTATATTTTGCCTGGAGCACCGATCAGGATAGCTGGCACGCCATCGGCCATCGCCACACCTTTCTGAAGTCGGACTACGGTCGATGGGGATCACAGAAAAGAATGTACAATCCCTTCCTGACGCAGACGCCCGACGGACAATGGCACGCCGTATGGAGTCTGAACAACGAGGATGGTGCCATTGCCCATGCGGTCTCAGCCGACCTGATCTACTGGAAACCGCAGTCCTTCCCTGTGCTGATGCCCCTGGGTAACTGCCTGCTTCCGGAGATAACCTACGATGAACAAAACAGGAGATTTGAGATTCGTTGGCAGCGTGACAAACCGGCAAAAGGAACTTTCCAGAGTTTTACGAGCGATTTAAAACATTTCACACCCGCTGTCGTGCAGGAGCTTCCTGAAAGCAACAGGCGTGAGGTGATTGTCGCGGGAAAAAAGCAGACAGGCACGGTACATCGTGTGCCATGGCGTATGATCGACGAACTGATCGGCGCACAGCGGCTGGCTGCCTACAAACAAATGCTGAACAGCGAACGGGTGGCCATCTCTCCCGACCGTTTCAGGGAACCCCTCTCTGTTTCCATCAAACCTGATGCAGAAGCGAAGAAGCCGATCAGCGACCTGCTGATGGGTATCTTCTATGAGGACATCAACTATGCCGCCGACGGAGGCTTGTATGCCGAACTGATCCAGAACAGGGGGTTTGAATATGACCCGGCCGACAAGGAGGGCAGGGATAAAAACTGGAACAGCCGCTTCGCCTGGTCGGTACACCATGCCGATGCCTTTCAGATTGACAGTCTCTCTCCTATTCATCCCCATAACAAGTACTATGCCGTGTTGCATATCGAAAAAGAAGGTGTCGCACTGGTCAACGAAGGGTTCAATGGCATTCCGCTGAAAGCAGGTGAAAAATATGATCTTTCTCTGTTTGCCCGCAGTCCCGAAAAGAAAAGAGGCCCAATCCGGGTGTGCTTGACAGGGAAAAACGGTGAAATATACGGAGAGACCACCACCCGTGCCATCGGCAGTGAGTGGAAAAAGCTGGGAGCTGTGATCACGGCAAAGCATACGGCAGACGATGCCCATATTGAAATTATTCCGCAACAAACAGGCAGGGTAGATTTGGATATGATCTCCCTGTTCCCGCAGAAAACATTCAAGGGACGCAAAAACGGGATGAGGGCGGACCTGGCACAGGTGCTGGCCGACATGAAACCGCGCTTCATGCGGTTCCCCGGGGGCTGTGTGGCGCATGGCGACGGAATCGGCAACATCTATCGCTGGGAGAACACCATCGGCCCACTCGAAACAAGGAAGCCGCAGCGCAACCTGTGGGGTTATCAGCAGTCGTTCGGACTGGGTTACTTTGAATATTTCCAGTTCTGTGAAGATATCGACGCCGAGCCGGTACCGGTTGTGGCAGCAGGCGTTCCCTGTCAGAACTCTGCCCACCACGGTTGCGTGATTGGCGGACAACAGGGCGGTATCCCCATGGAGGAAATGGATGCATACATCCAGTCGGTTTTAAATCTGATTGAATACGCCAATGGAGATGCTAAGTCGGAATGGGGCAGAAAAAGAGCCGAGGCAGGTCACCCGAAACCGTTTAACCTGAAATATATCGGCGTGGGTAACGAGGACCTGATCTCCGATATTTTTGCAGAGCGGTTTGTGATGATACACAACGCCATCAGGAAAAAACATCCCGAAATCACCGTGATTGGTACCGCAGGCCCTTTCAGTGAGGGATCGGACTATGTGGAAGGTTGGAACCTGGCCACGGAGGTGGGACTGACGCTGGTGGACGAACATTACTACCAGCCACCCGGATGGTACCTCAATAACCAGGATTATTACGACCGCTACGACCGTTCCAAGGCCAAAGTATACCTGGGTGAATATGCCGCCCATGTCCCCGGTCGCCACAACAACCTGGAGACAGCGCTCTGCGAGGCATTGCACCTGATCAATGTGGAACGGAACGGCGATATCGTGGCAATGACCTCCTATGCCCCATTGCTGGCCAAAGAGGGTTTCACTCAATGGAATCCCGATCTGATCTACTTCAACAACACGGAGGTGAAACCTACCGTGGGTTATTATGTGCAGAAGCTGTTCGGTCATCATACCGGCAGCGAGTACATCGCAAGCAGGATCACTCCTTCTGATGACCGGGAGGATATCAAAAAACGTATTGCTGCCTCCTTCGTAACGGAAAAGAAAACCAACGACCTCATCATCAAGCTGGTCAATTTACTGCCTGTGGCTGTCTCCTCAAACATCGACCTGAAAGATATGCAGCTATCCG
>DFYK01000052.1:11171-20003 GCA_002383605.1 Proteiniphilum sp. UBA4084
ATTCATTTTCCATTATCCGGATAAAGAGAGAAAACAACCCCCTCGACTGATGCCAATAATCCGTTGTTTGAAAATACAAATCACACTACATACCACAAAATGAACAAACAAAGATACATCCTTCTGCTCCTCCTTATCTGGGCTACACTTGCTCAGGGGCAAACTACTCCACAGGTTAGCTACTTCGCGCTGCAGGATGTAAAGCTCCTGGACAGTCCGTTCAAACATGCACAGGACTTGAATAAAAAGTATCTGCTGGAACTGGATGCCGACCGGCTTCTGGCTCCTTTTCTGAGGGAGGCTGGATTGGCATCGAAGGCAACAAGCTACACCAACTGGGAAAATAGCGGACTCGATGGACACATCGGAGGTCACTATCTCTCGGCCCTCTCCCTGATGTATGCCTCAACCGGCGATGCAGAGATCAAAAGCAGGCTCAGTTATATGCTTGCTGAATTACAACGGTGTCAGGGTGCCAACGGCAACGGCTATATCGGAGGCGTACCGGGAGGCAAGGCCATCTGGGAAGAGATTGCCTCCGGAAAAATCGACGCCGGCGGTTTCAGCCTCAACGGCAAATGGGTACCACTTTACAACATCCATAAAACCTACGCCGGATTAAGAGACGCATACCTTGTGGCCGGCATGGAAGAGGCAAAAGAGATGTTAGTAAAAATGACCGACTGGGCCATCAGGCTGGTCTCCAACCTCACGGAAGAGCAGATTCAGGATATGCTGCGCAGCGAACATGGCGGGTTGAATGAAACCTTTGCCGACGTAGCAGCCATCACCGGTGACAAGAAATACCTGAAGCTGGCGCATCAGTTCTCCCATCAACTCATACTGAACCCGTTGCTCCGGCAGCAGGACGAGCTGACCGGAAAGCACGCCAACACACAGATACCCAAAGTCATTGGTTTTAAACGCATTGCAGACCTTGAGAAAAATGAAGCCTGGGATCAAGCAGCCCGCTACTTTTGGGGGACTGTGGTGGAGCACCGGTCGGTTTCCATGGGAGGAAACAGTGTCTCCGAACATTTCAATCCGGTGAATGATTTCTCCCGGATGATCAGCCACATTGAGGGTCCCGAAACATGCAATACCCACAACATGCTACGATTGACCAAAATGCTGTATCAGACATCGAAAGAGAGCCGTTACATTGATTATTACGAACGGGCACTCTACAACCACATTCTCTCTTCGCAGCATCCCGAAACGGGCGGCCTGGTCTATTTCACTCCGATGCGACCGGGTCATTATCGTGTTTATTCACAGCCCCACAACAGCATGTGGTGCTGCGTGGGCTCGGGCATCGAGAATCATGGCAAATATGGGGAGCTGATCTACGCCCACACCGCCGACGAATTGTACGTAAACCTGTTTATACCCTCTCACTTGCAGTGGAGGGATCAACAAACAGAAATCATTCAGGAGAACAACTTCCCCGCAGAATCTGGAACCCGGATCACGGTCAACCCCAGGAAAAGAAAGACATTTACTTTGCAACTCCGTTATCCGGAATGGGTAGAAGCGGGAGCCCTTCAAATCAGGGTCAACGGCAAATCTGTACCCACTGTACCCAAAGATGGTTATATTCCTGTCAGCAGGAGATGGAAGAGCGGCGACAAAGTGGAGGTGGAGCTACCCATGCAGATCAGAACAGAACGACTTCCCGATCATTCCAATTATTACTCCTTCCTGTATGGCCCAATTGTGCTTGCCGCCCGGACCGGCAGCGAGGATCAGACCGGTCTCTTTGCCGACGACAGCCGGGGTGGACATATCGCCCATGGTAGACAAGTTCCACTAAAAAACATACCGCTGGTCGTCGGAAATCCCGATCAACTGGCATCGCTGGTGACACCGGTAACCAGTAAACCACTCACCTTTCACCTCTCAGGTCTTTATCCCGGAGCATATGAAGCAGGCATGGAGCTGATTCCCTTCTCCACCTTGCATGGCTCACGCTATATCATCTACTGGCCCCAGGCCACCGCAGAGGAGGCAGAAAAGATCCGGCTAAAGATGAAGCAGGATGAGGAAAAACAACTACAACTCAATACGGCTTCGGTAGACAAGGTGGTCTGCGGCGAGCAGCAGCCCGAGTCGGATCACTTTATTGCTTCGGAGAAATCAAATGCAGGCGTCTTCGAAGATACCCGATGGCGGGAGGCAGAAGGCTGGTTCAGCTACCAGCTGAAGAACAATGACCTGAAAGGCAAATATCTTTACGTCGCCCATTTCAACAACGACCGTTCCCGGAACTTCGACATCCTGATCGACGGCGAGCGGGTGAAGACGTTATCACTTACCGGAAGCAAAGGGATGGAACCGGAAGTGCTGATCCTGCCGGTTTCGGAAGAATCTGTCAAAAAGAGAACCATCACCGTGCAGTTTTCTGCTATGCCGGGGAGTCGTACAGCAAAGATCATTGAAGTAAGGCTTCTCTCTCAATTTGTGGAAGTACCCGGAGCACGATCAGGCACGATCCCGGCAGACTAGCAGCCATAATCTCAGATTGATATGAACGTACAACACCTTTAAATAAACCCGATAAAATGAAGAAGACTTTATTAATTATGGTCGCGATATGCCTCGTGGGAAGTATATCCGCACAGCAACAAAACATGGATCTTGTTGTCAATATAAAAAAACAGGGTGCACCCATTCAATCCACCATGTACGGACTCTTTTTTGAGGACATCAATTTTGGTGCAGATGGCGGTCTCTATGCCGAGCTGATTAAGAACCGTTCTTTCGAGTTTCCCCAGTCGCTGATGGGATGGAACAGTTTCGGCAAGGTAGAGGTACGCAACGACGGCGCTCCCTTTGAGCGCAATCCGCACTACGTGCGCCTGAGTTCTTCAGGACACGCCCACAAACATACCGGCCTCGAGAACGGGGGATTCCGGGGCATCGGCCTGAAGAAAGATGGCACCTATCGTTTTTCTGTATGGGCGCGCACCGCAGCGAACAACGCTCCACAGAAGATCAGGGTTGAGCTGGTGGATGCCGGGAACAATCCCATAGAACGGAAAGAGGTGGAGATCACCTCCGGCGAATGGGAAAAATATGAAGTGATACTCACCGTACCCAAAGAAGAGCCCAAAGCCATACTCCGCATCTTCCTCACTTCGGAAGGTCCATTGGATCTGGAGCATATCTCACTTTTTCCGACAGACACCTGGAAAGGCCGCGAAAACGGACTGCGCAAGGATCTGGCAGGGGCACTTGATGAGTTAAATCCCGGACTTTTCCGTTTCCCGGGTGGATGTATTATTGAGGGAACTGATCTGGAGACACGCTACGACTGGAAAAAGTCGGTGGGCCCGGTAGAAAACCGTCCCTTGAACGAAAACCGCTGGCATTACACCTTTGCCCATCGTCTCTACCCCGATTATTTTCAGACCTACGGCATGGGCTTCTATGAACTCTTTCTCCTCTCAGAGGATATGGGAGCAGAACCGCTGCCTGTTGTCAACGTGGGACTGGCCTGCCAGTATCAGAACGAGGGTGAACATTGTCATGTCCCCGTGGGTGAACTGGGCGACTATATCCAGGATGCACTCGATCTGATTGAATTTGCCAATGGAGCCATCTCCACCCCATGGGGAAAAGTAAGAGCTGAGATGGGTCATCCCGAGCCGTTTAACATGAAGTTTATCGGCATCGGCAACGAACAGTGGGGGCCTGAATACCCCGCACGTCTGGAAAAATTTATCGAAGCAATCCGGGCAAAGTATCCGGAAATAAAAATCATCGGCAGCTCAGGCCCCCAGGCAGAGGGTAAAGACTTTGAATATTTATGGCCGGAGATGAAGAGACTAAAGGTGGATCTGGTGGATGAACACTACTACCGCCCACCCCAGTGGTTTCTGGACAATGCGGCGCGATATGACTCTTACGACCGCAAAGGCCCCAAGGTTTTTGCCGGTGAGTATGCCAGCCATCACAAAAACAGGAAAAACAACTTCGAGTCGGCCCTCACCGAAGCATCCTTTATGACCGGGCTGGAACGCAATGCCGATGTGGTACACATGGCCACCTATGCTCCCCTGCTGGCCCATGTGGATGCCTGGCAATGGCGTCCCGACCTGATCTGGTTCGACAACCTGCGGATGGTGCGTACACCCAATTACTATGTGCAAAAACTATACGGCCACCATGCCGGAACAAACGTGCTGCCCCTCACCTGGAACCAGGCACCCCTTACGGGACAAGAGGGATTGTATGGCTCCGCTGTGATCGATACAAAAAAGAAAGAAATCATTGTAAAACTAAGCAACACGTCGCAGGAGAACCGTCCTATCGTGGTGAGCCTGGAGGGAATGAAAAAGAAAATGCAGCTTCGTCCCGAGGTGGAAACCATTCTTTTGAAAGGAGGCAGAGATGAGGAAAATACACTCGACACACCCGATGCCATTGTACCGGTATCCTCTTCGGTAACACTGAACGGATCGAAATTATCTGTCGGCGTGACGCCCTACTCCTTTAATCTCTTTGTAATTGGTTATACCGATTAGGGCGGACATCGGTGATTGCAGCCAGACTACTACCGGGTAGCAACCATCGTAGGACATCAAACAAAAGGGTTCAGCATCTATGCCGAACCCTTTCTTTTTTCTGACTCCTCTCTTTACTTCAGACATACTCATCTCCGTATCGGAATTTTACGTCCGTCACGAAGTGCTTGATGCGTTGTTCCTCACTTTTTTTGCATATCAACAACACATTGTCCGATTCGGCCACAATGTAATCCTCAAGTCCCTGCAATACGACCAGTTTATCGTCGCTCATCGCCACAATGTTGTCGGTACTTTCAATATACAATGTTTTACAATTCAACTGTGCATTGTTGTCGCTGTCTTTTTTTGACACGTCGTGAAGAGCCCCCCAGGTGCCCAGGTCACTCCAGCCGAAATTGGAAATGTTTACATATACGTTGTCTGCCTTTTCCAATATTCCATAATCGATGGATATATTCGGGCAGAAGGGGAAGCTGGCATCAATAAACTCCTTCTCGGATGGTGTATTAAAAAGTTCTTTTCCTTCATTAAACTTCTGCACAATGTCGGGAAGATATTTCCTGAAAGCATCGATGATGCTGTTCACATTCCAGAGGAAGATGCCTGAGTTCCACACAAATTCACCACTGTTCACAAATGTCCTTGCCAGGTCGAGATTGGGTTTCTCGGTAAAAGCCTTCACTTTCTGAATACCAACCATATCCTTTTCATCCACCTGGATATAGCCGTAACCGGTTTCGGGGCGACTGGGTTTAATTCCCAGCGTAAGCAGCACCGGATTTTGACCAACGAATTCCAACCCTTTTTTCATGTCGTTCTCAAACTGCTCTTCATTCATGATCAGGTGATCGGAAGGTGCTACAATGATGTTGGCAACGGGATTCACAGCCCTGATCCTGAAAGAGGCATAGGCTATCGCCGGAGCTGTATTGCGCCTGATCGGCTCCAGCAGAAGCTGATTGTCTTCAATCTCCGGCAATTGCTTTTTAATTGTTTCTGCGTACGCATCGTTGGTTACGAGGTAGATATTTTCTACGGGAACTATCTTTTTAAAACGGTCGAAGGTACTTTGCAGCAGTGATCGTCCGGTACCGAAAAAATCGAGGAACTGCTTGGGTTTGTCTTCTTTACTGAATGGCCAGAAGCGGCTTCCCACGCCGCCACACATAATTACACAATAATTATCACTGTTTCTCATTCCTAAGATTATAAATTGAATAACATGAAAATTCCATCGGGTGCTGATTGATCGTTCCAAGTGAGACTTGTATCATAAATAACACTTCATCCTTACATTTTGTTTTCAGCCCCGTTTTTGTACCCTTAAAGATACGAACAAAAAAGTATTCGCACGGAAAAGCCTGGTTAAAATGCATAAAAATAAAGATAACTTTTCCATAATCCCGAAAATATATGTACTTTTGCACTCACTTTTCTACAAGATGCCCAGATGGCGGAATTGGTAGACGCGCTGGTCTCAAACACCAGTGGATTCACTTCCATGCCGGTTCGATCCCGGCTCTGGGTACTTAAAAAGTAAAACCCTAATTGATTTTCAATCAGTTAGGGTTTTTTTGTTTGTACTTTTGTCAACGGAATGTCAACATAAATTTCTGTATATAAAAAAAGCCGACCATTTGGCCGGCTTTGAATCTAATTTGTGTTGCTAACTGCATTATGCTGTTACAACATTTACAGAACCTAAATAGGTGCTGTTGGCGACATCTTTTCCATCTTCGGTGATAAAGGCAAGGTAAACTTGTACTGAATCTCCAATCCATTCGGCAGGTAAATCTGCTACTTGTGTTTTAGCTGAACGAACTGCGCCAGCAGTTTCGTAAACAGCATCACTTTTAGCAGGATTTAAAACTACAAACATAGATTTATCTGTTGCTTTGGCTGTTCCACTTCCAGAGTTATCATCCCATGTAAGGGTAATTTCTCCACTGTCATAAGTGAATGCTCCATTAGTAACCGGTGTCAAAGTACCTGCTGATACTTGTGCTTTTGAATAGTCCACAGCAGTAGTGTCATTTTCACCTGTGATTGCGTTAGTAAGTACTTGTGACATTGCAGCGTTAAACGCTGTTTGTTTAGCTGTGTACAGCTTGTAACCTACACGCAAAAATGGAGTGATAGGTTGTAAGAAAGACAACGCAGTAGTAAATTTAGTACGTTGTTTTACTTGTTTTTCTGAGTTTGGGTTCGTTGGTTTGGTAAGGACTCTCATATAATTGATTCCTTTCCAATTTCCACCAACTACGTTCCCAATTTTTCCAGAGAATCCGCCAAGGATTCCTTGATTGATAATTGCCATAGTAAAAAGGTTTTTGGGGTTTGTTGAAAAATGAAATTATTTGGACTGATACGGAGTATATACGAAGGAAAAAATATTTATATATCTCTCATTATCAAGTGCAAAGATAAAAAATAGTTTTCAACAAAAATAGCAAAATGCAGAATATCAACACATTACATATTAATCATTCATTTGAGCGATTTACTGTAATTTGTATTAGAGGTATTTTGGAAATTTATTAATTAAACCATCATTAGAGCTGCTAAATATCGCATAAAAACACTAAAGGAAAAAGAAAATGTAAACCACCTCTTACTGCAAGAAAAAGCGAAGTGAAACGGAGCGTTAAGGCTGTCAAGGTTTTTTGTCAGAATACTACCCGAAGCGTAGCGAGGTGTGGAGATTGTGACAAAAACCCGAAGGGCTTGACCTTTACTGACTTATTTTATTGCTGTTATCTTTGTGAACATTTTTTTGTCGTACTATCTGACAACTATATTTTCGTTTATATTTTAATTCTATATTTAAAAGTATAAGCGTGGATTTTCGTTTAAAGGTAAAACAGCCTTGAGCTAGCGTGGATAGCAAGGCTTAAATGCGAGTGAAGAGAAACGGAACGAAGTATGAAGCCTGTGCGTTGTGTGCGAGCCGCTGCGAGTGGAGCGAGTGCCCCGGACACAGGAAGCGCGGAGCGCGGTGGACGGGTGCTGCCGGCAGCTGGTTTGGCGCATTTTTTTGCCCGAACGGTGCGTTGGAAAAAGCAAGGGCTGGAAGTAATGAACGAATGGAGAGGAAAGAAGTGAATGAACTGAAAGGGTGTATGTGTGCGGTGGTGAAGCGGTGTGGAGGGAAACGGAATACGGCTGCAACCACATGGCTTTGTGTGTGAGAAAAGACATATACCCTGTAAGTGAAATGAGTGGAATGGAACGAAATGAGCGAATGAATGACAGCTCTTGCATGCGGTTGGCAAAGCGGTGTGAAGCATGAAATGAAACTTGTGGAATGAAAGCAAACACGGCTATGCCAACATGGGAAAGTGAGCTGCAAAAAATGTGACAAACCATAACAGCACGAGCGACCGCAGGCGAGCATAACTCTAAGTGGCGGCTGCCCCCAACTTACAAATAAAATAAAACCCTATTGGGGTTTTGGGGGCAGAAGTAGCCACGACTGAGGAATGACAGAACGTGGTGAACAAAACAAGCTAACACGCCATGACGAGCACCTACCGGAGCGCAAGAGTGAGTGTGGAAGCGGTAGCCACAAGGGCAGCCGAAAAAATACTAGCTGAAGTGTAACGAAGTCTGGAGATTTTTTTCAGGCTGCTTGTTTACCCTTGGGGCTATGTTTTTGTGAACAAAGTGGCGGAACGACGAAGACCGCTTTACCTGGTCAGTTTTGTGGGTGGATTTCCTCATTTCCTTAATTTCTCCATTTCCCATGAAGAAAAATTTTGGGAATTTATGAGTATGAGATTTTCAATTAATCGAATCTGCATTACCTTTTTTGTATAAGGAATTATATTCCTCATCAATCTTCATTTTCTCGATTAAAAAATCAACCCATGCATAAGTGTATCGATATTGTTCTGTCGGTTCATCGTAAATGCAGTATTGAGTTTTGGTGTTAAATGGGTTTGCATCGCCAGATAATGGTCTAACTTCATATTTTTTCCAACATCTGGTATGGGTGTCATTATTAAATTTGTCTTGTGGTTTTTTGTATTTAGTGACTTTTGGATTTCCCAAACCACGTTGAACCATCTCGACTACTTTANNCTTTCACCTTAATCAATGCAGCAATTCTATTAACATTCCTTTTCTCCTCGTCATTTAATTCGTCATATTTAACAAATTGAACGGGAAGAGCATCTGCGGATTTGTGGTTAGCAACCTGTACTAAAAAAGCTTTAAATGAGTATTGCCCGCTCTCTAAGATGGCGGTACTAAGTGACGACCGATATTTATCAATAAAGTCTTTCACATTTTTGGCGTCAGGATT
>DFYK01000122.1 GCA_002383605.1 Proteiniphilum sp. UBA4084
CCGGCTTCAAGCACATCATCCTGCGTCCCCATTTTGAGAAAGATCTGCAACATTTCAGCGCGGAATATACATCGCCCTATGGGCTGATTAAATCTAACTGGAAATGGGAAAATGATCGGATAATCTATGAGGTGATTGTACCCGCAAACAGCAGTGCTACACTGTATCTGCCGGAAAATGCTGAAATCATTCCGAACAGGATGAAAAGAATACAGGGTGATCCGAAAGGAAACAGCATCATGGAGCTGCCGGCCGGATTCCATACATTGATATTCAGAGTCCTCATGTAAAAATTGCATCACCCCTCAACTTTTGAAAAATATGACAATGAGAACAAGAACGACTGGCATCCTCTGTATGCTAATCACCTCCATTACGCTCGGTGCATATGCACAAGGTAGCCGTTACAACTGTAGCATCACGACGTTAGAACCCACCTGTGAGTATCTGACCTGTCCCACCGGACTGGATGTGGAGCAGCCCCGTTTTAGCTGGAAACTGCAGGCAACAAATGAAACTACCCATGGACAGCGGCAAACAGCCTACCGTATTCTGGTTGCCGGTTCACGGCAACAACTCGACAGCCACTGCGGCGATATGTGGGACTCAGGCTGGGTACCGTCGGATGCCATGCAGCTGATCCAATACAACGGCAAACCGTTGCAATCGGATCACCGATACTTCTGGAAGGTATCGGTAAAAGATGAAATGGGAAATGAATCAGGTTTCAGTGAGACAGCTAAATGGAGTACCGGCCTATTTACTCAGGAAGAGTGGACGGCGAAGTGGATCGGCACGGGAGAAGCTTATGATCCGGCAGAAGGAGGCAATAAGATGCCCGATCCCTGGTTTCGGGAAACATTCCATTTAAAGACAAAGCCTTCCAAAGCCATTCTCTTCGTGGCATCGGTGGGGTATCACGAGGTGTATGTGAACGGGCAGAAAATGGGCGATCACCTGCTTGCTCCGGCCGTCACCGATCATACCAAAAGAGCCCGCTACATCGCTTACGATATAGCTCCGGCATTGCAGCAGGGCGACAATGTCATCGCATTGTGGCTGGGAACCTCCTGGTCGATTTATGCACCCTACGCTACCGTCGACAAACCACGTGCACCCATTGTAATCGCACAGGCCGATCTATTTGATGAAAAAGGAAAAAAAATAAAACGCATCGTGACCGATGAAAGCTGGAAAACTCATCCGAGTCCCAATATGCTGACCGGCAACTGGGGATTTGGCGTGGGGGGCTACGGGGGTGAGATATGGGATGCCCGCAAGGAGGTGAATGGATGGAATTTGTCCGGTTTCAACGACCACATATGGGATTTTGCCCAGATTTATACACCTGCCCTCACCCTGTCGGCTCAGCAGGTTGAAACCAACCAGTTGATGGATGAGATCCAACCGATCGATATCGAAAGTCGCCCCGACGGCTCCTATCGGGTAGATATGGGCGTCAATTTTGCCGGATTAACTGCGATCCGGGTAAAAGGAAATCCCGGAGATACGATCCGTTTTTTGTACTCCGAAAGAGAACAGGAGGAGATGACCTTCAACCTACAGAGTGCCTATGTGATGGGTGCTTCAGGAGAAGGTCTCTTTCAGAACCGGTTCAATTACATGTCGGGCCGTTGGATCACCATCAAAGGTGCCACAGCTGCTCCACGAAAGGGAGATATCAAAGGGTGGATGGTGCGCACCGGTTTTGAAGATGCAACCACCTTTGTCTGTTCCGATTCACTGCAAAACTGGATCTACAACACCGTCAAGTGGACCTTTGAGAATTTGTCGCTCGGCGGGTATATTGTCGACTGTCCCCAGCGGGAACGATTTGGTTACGGAGGCGATGCGCATGCCACCTCCGAAACCGGACTGCTCAACTACAAGCTGGGAGCATTTTACAGCAAGTGGCTGAAGGACTGGCGCGACGTACAGGGCACCGAGCCAATGGTCGGCAACATGAATGACCCTGCCTGGGCACGCAAACAGGAGGGCAGTGGTCGGATTCTCGGAGGAGGTATATTACCCCAAACAGCACCCACCTATCATGGCGGTGGAGGTCCAGCCTGGGGCGGTATCGTCGTGACACTTCCCTGGTTTCTCTATCACTATTACGGAGATAAGCAGGCACTGGAGGAGAATTTCAACATGATCAGAGGTTGGCTGGCTTTTCTGGACACGCACGTTGAAAACAACATGCTGAAACGGTATGGCGGACAGTGGGATTTTCTGGGAGACTGGCTCTGGCCGGGAGCAACAGCCGCTGGGATGAACAATTATTCCGATGAAAACCTCTTTTTTAACAATTGTTATTGGGTCTATAACCTGAAAACAGCGGCACAGATCGCCCACCTGATCGGCAGAACCGTGGAGGCGCAACAATGGCAACTTCAGGCGGAAGCAGCCAGCAAGGCGATTCACAATAAATATTATCATCACGATGATCACAATTATGCAGATGGAACCATGCGNNCTTGTCCACCAAAAGGGGCATATCGATGTGGGTATTACCGGTGGTGCCATGCTTTTTAAAGTGCTGCGCGAGGAGGGTCGTGATGACCTGATATACGCGATGACATCACAAATAACTTATCCGGGTTGGGGTTATATGCGCGAAAACGGCGCCACGACCATCTGGGAGATGTGGGAAAAAGATCTTCCGGGACATTCCCTCCTGCACAGCTCCTACCTCTATCCCGGGGCATGGTATGTGGATGGGGTGGCAGGTATCCGGCAGGATATCGGGACACCGGGTTACCGAAATTTTCATATCAGGATACCCCGGCTGACCGAATCGCAGGTTTCGTGGGCCCGTGCCGACTTCGACTCACCGGCGGGTCTTATCCGTTCCTCCTGGAAACGCACAAAAGGAAGATTGACACTGAAGGTAACCGTCCCTCCCAACTGTCACGCTACGGTGTGGTTTCCCGATGAAGCCGGTAAAAAGGTGAAGGAGGATTCCGGCCTGTCAAGGCGGAAGGATAAAAAGAAGGGATACATTTTGTTTGAGATTGATGCAGGAACGTATCAATTTTCAAATTGAAAACCGTTTTCCTGACAGCATATTTTTGCCTTACCCAATTTATTCAATTACGAAAATTCAGTCATTCTAAAAAAAACGTATGAAGAACATTTACTTATTAATCGGTCTCCTTTTCGTCGTGCTTGTGACGGGATGCGGGAAAACACAAACTGAAGTAGTTTCCCTGAAAGTGGAAATGCAGGAAAACCCGCAGGGGGTAGCAGTCGCCCAGCCGCGCTTTTCCTGGCAGATTAGATCGGCATTACCCGATGTGGTGCAGCTAAGTTATCAAATTCAGGTGGCAAGCTCTGAAAATGACCTGAAGAAGGAACAGAACCTGCTGTGGGACTCCGGTGTCGTCGAAAGCGACCTGTCGGTGCTGATACCCTATGCCGGTGAGAAGCTTCAATCACGCAATGCCTATTTCTGGCGGGTAAAGGTGATCACCAACAAGGGAGAGACAGCCTGGAGCAGTACCGGACACTGGAGCATGGCCATACTCGATCATGCGGAGTGGCAGGCACAGTGGATCGGTGAAGATTCACTCTCCAACCCGGAAGAGACAGTAAAGGAAAATACACGATTGGCTGCACGCTACCTGCGTAAACCCTTTACAACCGGGAAGCAGCCAAAACGGGCCACACTCTACATTTCGGGTCTTGGCAGCTACGAAGCCTACCTGAACGGAGACAAGGTGTCGGACGACC
>DFYK01000026.1 GCA_002383605.1 Proteiniphilum sp. UBA4084
ATCTGCTTCCGATGCAGGTTTATACTGCAGCGTGGTGGTGGCAGTGAAATATCTGTGTTGCTGGCGATGAAAGAGAGTGGAGGTAGGAACCACCTCTTTCAGGTTTGCCGCAAAGGGCGTGATGGTGAGCCCCCTCTTGTTGGTTTTGATGAACTCCTCACGGGGGCCCCTGACGCCTATCCAGCGATAGTCCAGTGCAGTCGATTGAAAATTATCCTGAAATGTGAAATTGCCATTGGGAAAGAATCCCTCCCTGCCTGTTNNTCAAAAACGGGATATGTGCCACTCCAGTCAACCGGCAGGATAAATGTCTCACGACCTGTATTGACCCTGTTTTGTTCATTGGGTCGAACGGCGAGAAACACACCATAAAATTTTCCATCGGGACCCTCCACCAGATCGGCGTGTCCAGCCCAATCTACCTTGTTTTCCCGGTCATTGTGTAGGTAACGCTGCGACAGAATGGGGTTGTTGTCTGCCGGTTTATAAGGTCCCTTGGGATGATCACTGGTAAAGATCACTTCGCTGTGCCAGTCGCCGGTACCCCCTTCGGCACACATCAGGTAATAGATGCCGTTCCGTTTGTAGATATGAGGTGCTTCAATCCAGATTGGCTTCTGGGTGATGTCGACCCCACCGTCCACGATAATCAGGTCGCTGCCCGCTACCACCTGATCCTTTTCCAGATCATATTCCCAGATTTTGATTACCCGGTGTCCCTCATAGAGCGCTTTGCCTCTGTCAGGAGCATCGTTGTGGATCACATAAGCTTTGCCATCATCATCAAAAAACAGAGAAGGATCGATGCCACCGAAATTCAGTTTCTGTACTTCGCTCCATCCCTTGAAGGGATCCTTCGTTTTAACCACCATATTACCGACATCTCCGGAAAATTGGGTGGTGATCATGTAAAAAGTATCGTTATAGGGGTTATATTTGATTGCAGGTGCGTAGATCCCTGCACTGATGCCGCAATCATGCACGATCAGCTGGGATTTCCGGTCGAGCACGTGGCCGATCTGTTTCCAGTTCACCAGATCCCGGGAGTGGAAGATGGGTATGCCCGGGAACATAGCGAAGGAGGAGGATACCAGGAAGTAATCATCCCCCTTTCGGGTAATGGAGGGGTCGGGGTAACATCCCTGGAGTATCGGGTTAAAGAATTCATCCGACTGTAACGGATCGTTCTCATAGACCGGATCTTCACCCTGATAGATAAATTGTGTGAAAAGGGGATGATTTGTGATCCCATTATTCCGGGCACTGAGCTCGGTGAAGGGAAACAACAATGACAAAACTGTCAGCAGGAAAAGAAGGTTCGTTTTTTGTTTCATTCCGGTAATACTATTTGCTGTTGAATTATTTATCCCGATGGCAATCGTGACTCGATTAACCACCATGGTAGCGTCACAAAAGGTCAGTTTTGCCGGATAATGTTGCAACAAATGTATGATTCTATTTGAAAACCGAATTCTGATTTTGAACAGTTAATTCTCTTTTTTAGGTAAATCAGCATCATTTCACAGCTTGGATGGAGATTTTCCGAAATGAGCCTTAAAAGCGGCACTAAAGTATTTTACACTCGAGAATCCGCACAATTCACTCACTTCAGTGATGGTGTACTTCCCTGACTGGATTAGTTTTAGTGCATGATTCAACCGAATGCTCTTGATGAAATCGATAGGAGACAGGTCAGTCAACGATTTGATCTTTTTATAAAGAAGAGAGGAGCTGACATTCATTTCCGAAGCAAAGGTATCTTTATTAAATTGTGCATTGTCCATATGAGCATGTACCACACTCACTGCTTTCTTGACAAACTGGTCGTCGAGTTCATTCAGGTAAACAGACTTACCCTCTTCCTCATCAATGAGCCTGAGTGCCTTTTCTCTGACAATCTTCCTGTTTTGAATGATAGTGGATATGCGCTGATGGAGCAGCCTCATATCGAATGGCTTGGTCAGATAATCGTCTGCGCCCAGCCCCAGTCCTTGTAATTGTTGTGATTTCTCATTTAATGCAGTCAGCAGAATGACCGGAATATGGGATGTTTCGAACGTGGACTTGATGAGTCGGCACAATTCAAAACCATCCATATGGGGCATCATGATATCCGAGATAACCAAATCGGGGATTTTGGTCTGTATCATATCCCAGGCTTCAGCCCCATCCTTTGCAGTAGCAATTTTGTATCTGCTTTGCAGCGATTGTTGCAGGAACTCTTTTAAGTCTTCGTTGTCTTCCACAATGAGAAGATACTCACTCCTGTCGCCCTCCAGTATTTTTTCAGCTGTCGATTCATCTACAATGCCGGTCTGCGATTTTGGAAACGCGCTTTGTTGTACATCGTCAGATAACCTTGGAGAGGATGTGGATACTTCTTTATAAGGTATGGTAATGCGAAACAGTGAACCTTCATTTTCCCGGCTATCCAGTGATACAGAACCATTGTGCATGGCTACGTAGTTTTTTACCAGCAGCAGGCCAATCCCCGAACCCACGATGGTGGCATTGACCGCATTATCGCCCCTGTAAAACTCTCTGAAGAGTTTTTTTTTGGCATTTTCAGAAATACCCATGCCTTGATCTTTCACCTCCAATACCCATTTGTTGGGATCGCAAGTCAATTCAATTTCAACCTTTCCCCCGGGATGTGAATATTTGATGGCATTGGAGATCAAGTTGTCTACCACTTTTTCAATTTTAAGTTCATCCACTGCGGTCAGATAGGACCCCCGATTGGAAGTGAATTGAAGATTTATATCGTTTTTCTTTGCAGCAGCGCCGAACATTGATTTTCTCTGGTTGACGATTTTTACCACATCGGCCATAACAAAAAATGCCTGCCCTTTGCCGATATCTACCTTTTGAAAATCGAGCAGCTGATTGGCCACATAGGAAAGACGTGCAGACTGTTCCGTGGCCAGATTGAGATAGTACCGGCCATCAGTTGACAGTTCTTTTTCCTTGTTCAGTTCCTCAATTGGGGCATTGATCAGCGTAAGGGAAGTACGGATGTCGTGTGCCATATTGGTGAAGAAACGAATCTTATCTTCCGCATGATGTTGTCTGATACGGTTGATATAGTAGCGTAGTGTGAAAATCAGGATGGCAATCCCCGACATGAATAACAACAAACGGAACCAGACCGTGTTCCACCAGGGCGGGGTAATATGAATCTGTA
>DFYK01000103.1 GCA_002383605.1 Proteiniphilum sp. UBA4084
AATGTGGTCCTAATTCATGAAGTTCTGGGGATAACGAAGGAGCCTGCCTCAGAATTGCTTCAGGCACTTGACGTAATAGAACATCCGCCGGGCAAGCTTCGAGTTGTTGCAGGCGATAAGATGTTCATTCGCTCCGAAAACAATCAATGGCAGGAGATCAAAGGCAATCAATGCCAGCGGTTCCTTTCTGTCGGAAATGACCTACTTTGTACATTCAGAGTTAAAGGGAAGGATGTTGGAACCCCTCGCCGAAGGGATTGGGTGGGCGGTTTGTTTGTTTTGTTCCCAATTGTCTACTGGAAGAATGTTGAGGCAGAAAAGCTTGTTCTTGCGAAGGAAACAATGGGCGGTTGGAAGATTGTAGCTGTCCTCGATCCAGAATCCAAACTAGATACAATTGACTATGTAGCAGGAATCGATCAACACGATTTTCTGCATTTTCTGTATCGCGCCTCTGGGGGAAGTCATGCATTCATTTTTGGTGCAGGATACAACACTGTCGTCATGGAGGATACTGGACCACAGCCAATGGAGATTCGTTATGCCCGTTTTCAATACAATCACCTGCTTTCGGACACTGCCGATGCTGACAATGATGAATCGGCTCCGGGTAAATCTCAAATGACTTGGTTCTCGATACAGGGCCAACCTATGGCTCCCATGCCATTTTTGAAAGGGGGATTATTCGAGGCCGATCGAATAAAGAATTTCCCACATTTAATTGGCCCATTAAAAAAATTTTTTGCTGTTAACAGGATTTCTGGAGATCTGGATGGTCTGCTTACTGACACGGCGCCGCGGAACTTTGACTTTCTGTTGGACGATGGAACGAGGAAAATAGGCAGATCTGATGGGCCCGTGGTGCAGGTCAAAATCAGAGAGGGGCAATGGGTTCCGCAGTTCGACATCGTAACAGCAAGAGATCTGCCTGATTCGGGCTGGATGTGGAGCCATAATCAAGCCTTGATCGCAAACGACTCAAAGGGAATCGGCCATGTCTTGATAGAAAGGTTCAAAATCGGTTTTTGGAGGAATACTTATGAGATCTGCTACATAGTCAATGGTGGTACAGATTGGTCGGCTCCGATAATCTTGGAAAATGACGCAAATGGTTATGAAGATAACTATTCTCTTGCTTTGGACAATACCGGAAAGGTCTTTGCAAGCTGGACCAAGGGGAAAAGGGTAGTCGGGAGATGGATCATACCACGTGACACCAATTAGAATTCAGATAGCCAAGCAAACTCTCCGAAAGATACTCAGTGTTGAAAGAAGTGATCGCCACTTATTTCCGGTTGAAAAGGTGAATGTTTTTCAATATTACCAGATGCTCGCTTACAGGAAGAAACACTTCGAATTGATCGGAACCATCGTTCCAAACGTTGCAGAACGAGCAATTTTCCGGCCTCAAAATTGCCATCTTTCTATCCACAATCTTCAGATTGCCAATCCTGTTTCTGCGGTCTGGTCTGTTTTTCCGAAATACCTGACATGAAACTTTTTTCTGTTAATGCAAAATAGATTCTGCGAGGAGGTGGAGGAACGACGACACTTATCCTAACTTAAAAAGTCCGTCACATTTACAGTGCTTTAAAAAAGACTTTCAATAGATTCGTCAGAGATTAATATAGAAACGTTTGTTTGTAGACAGAAAAGGAGGGCAGGTTGTTATGAAAATATGGTTGGCCGTGGTTTGTGCGGCACTGTTAATGGTAGGGCCGGTATCTCCTGTTTTTGCGGCAGCGGCTGTGGAATATGGAATTATCAGCAGCAAAGGCGCGCCCGGTGCCAGTGGTTTAGGAAACGCTCTGAATAAAAAGTTCAACCAGGCTAGTGAAAAGATGAAACAGATCGCACCATCAACAAGAGCATCAAGACCAAGTACCTCGTCAAATGTTGCTGGAAAAATCAGGGCGGAAGAAAGTAAACCGATAAACCTGGTTCCAACTGCTGGAGGAGCTGTAGATCCAGAAACAGGAATGTTTTACAAAGACGAAGGCGGAGGGTATTATAACCCTGAAACAACCACTTTTGTAATTCGCGACTCATCTAGTAGCAAAGAGCCTTAAAATCAGGCAGTGTTCAGTGTGTTTGTTGATGGCATTGGAATAGGGTTATGGCGTCGTTTATCTTCATGGCATCTGCCTCCTTTCGATCCTATCTGGTCGTCTTTGGGCAGAGCATATGATAATGCCGGAAAGGCTAAAAAAAGAGTCCTCAATTGAATGAAAAGGGGATGGCAGGGGTGATCATTTTTGCCAGAATCCATCTACCAACGGTCACTGTAAGATGATGCAGCGATTGATAATTACTGAAAGAAATAAATAAAAAAGCAGGACCGTTGCCCGACCAGCTTATTTCTCTAAGGGAATTAGAATATTTTTCAGGGTATTCGAACAATATAAGCGAGGATTAAACTGGAAGAACAACCAACAGATAAATAATTTTATTTTATCAAGTCTCTTGCTGCATAATATCCGCAAAGACCGTGAACACCTCCACCGGGAGGCGTCGATGAGGAGCAGATAAATACGTTGCTCTGAGATGTCTTGTAAGGATTGAGGGCTGCAACCGGCCGGGTATAAATTTGAAAGATATCCTGCCTTCCACCATTAATATCTCCGCCGACATAATTCTGGTTATACCTTTCCATAGCAGCAGCCGACATGGTGTTTCTTGCCAGGATAACCTCACGAAACCCTGGTGCGTATTTTTCAATCTTTTTTTCTATGACGTCCGCCATATCCTCTTTTGAACCATGAGGAACATGGCAGTACCCCCAGGCCGTGTGCCTGCCTTCAGGGCTCCGTGAAGAATCGAAGAGGCTCTGCTGCGCAAGCATCACATAGGGCGCTAACGAGATGTCACCTTTATTTGCGCAACGGAGAGAGGCAGCTATCTCCTCGTACGAATTGCCAAGATGAACAGTACCGGCCTTTTTACATATGTCGGCCTTCCAGGGAATTGGTTCTCTAAGGGCCCAGTCCATCTTATAGACGCCGGGACCGTAACGGAATCTGGAAAGCCTTTGCCGGTAATTTGCGGAAAAACTAAAGCCGCTGATATCCAACAACTGCCGCGGCGTAACATCGAAAAAATAATATGTTGCTCGCGGCATATCACGCAAAGAATAGACAGGATTTCCCGTTGTGATTTCACCTCCTCTATCGAGGAAGCAACTGGAAAGGGCATCAGCCAGTTTCTGCGATCCGCCTCTTACAAACGGCCACCCTACGGCATGGGCTGATGTGGCCAGGATAATGCCGAAAGCTGCCGTTGCTGGTTCATTAAGGGGAATCATCGCATGGGCGGCAAGCCCGGCAAAAAGCGCCCGTGTTTGAGGGTTGTTGAATTTTCTTTCAATAAGACCTTCTGCGGAAGAAAGGGCCCTTAATGCAAAATTGGCCACTAATAAGGGATTGGCGGGATAAGGGATCGGTCTTAATATATCGAACAATAATTTTTCATAGTTTTTGACAAAGGGCATAAGAAGATCTTTGTATGCCCTGCCATCGCGGCCCAAAACATCGGCAGTAATTTCCACGGACCGATGAAGAAAGACAGCAGATCCATCCTCAAATGGGTGGGCAAGCGGTATTTCCGGATTGACCCATGAAAGGCCGTATTGATTAAGCTCCAGTTGTCTGAAGAAAGATGAGGAAACAGCAAGAGGATGAGCTGTGGAACAAATGTCGTGAACAAAACCAGGTAGCGTTAATTCTGCAGACCGGCAGCCTCCCCCAATGGTTTCTTTGGCTTCCAGCAAAATCACGGCTGGGAATTTCCGACTGAGTGTGATGGCTGCAGCCAGACCGTTGGGGCCACTGCCCACGACAACCGCATCATAACGATTCTTATTGGGCGTAAATGTGCTTTGACCTTGATGCATATTATGTCGTTAAGAGAAAATTCTTCTCAGCAAATACAGAGGCATATACAAAGAAGAGCGGATTGCACTGGAATGCCAAATATTTCTGATCCCGCTCCATTGAAAATGTCGGTCGATTAAATCATCGTGCTGTTCGATCTTACCTTCAACGCCGAGGCGGGAGGCAAGATTTCGGAGGGTCTGATGCCAGAACAGATCCTCCTGTAGCGCCGCACCCAATCGGAAACTCATCTCCGTAACAGGATCTGCGAGTCTTAATAGGGGATGCACCTGGATAATTATTCCATGATCCTCACGAAAACTGCTGAAGGTTATCCAGCCACAGAACATGTGACCCTGTAACGCTGAAAAACAAAAGGATCTGTCATCGGCGTAGATAACCATGATGCCTGTTGCCAGCATCAGTAAGCCCCCGATACTGAGATTCAGGAGTGCCGTCGTACCAGGGGCTATGGGAGCGCCACCGGAGGTGAACAGGCTGTTGCCCTTCGGCCAGAAATTGGGAAACTCGGATTTCCAAAGAGATACGATCCTTTGCGGCTCCATATCTTTGTCTTCGATCCGAAAACGGTATTTCTTATCCCAGAGGCAACCGAATCCATTGACGGGACTGACAACTTTTCTGCCATTTACGTTGATATTCAGGGCCTCTGCAGGTACATCTCCTAAAGATATATACTCAACGTTTCTTGCCCAGCCGGGAACGAGGGGGCCCTGGTAGGCTTGGAACGCAACCTTCGATCGTTGAAGGCCGGTTGGAAAAGTGTCTTGCCTCAGTCGGAAATGGACTTTCGGGCCGTTTGATTTAACATACAAAGGCTTCTCCTGAAGGGATGACTTCAGAATAGCTCCTCTGTCGTTTTAGTTTTCTCGACTCTCTGGCGGCTTCCAGTTTCCGGTCTCGCTCTTTGAAGATTTCTATGTCTCTGCCTTCGAGTTTATCCAGTGGGGCAACGTTGTCAACGGGAAAGTAAAAGTGT
>DFYK01000113.1 GCA_002383605.1 Proteiniphilum sp. UBA4084
AGCCAGTATGAACAGCAACTGGTGCAGGTGGAGACACAGTTGAACGTGGTGAACTCACTCAACGAGTATGTGAACAATCCCACCAACGTGGACAAGACCATCCCCGCCAATGTGGGCATCGATGATCCCACACTCGCCGCCACCACCAGTGAATACAACCGGCTGCTGCTGGAGCGGGAGCGGCTCTCGCAGAGCATGACCAACGATAACCCCGCCATGGTCCGGCTGAACGAACAGATCTCCGGCCTGCGACAGAATATCAACACCTCCATCAGCAGCGTGCAGCGCGGCTTGAATATCCAGCGCCGCGATGCCCGCAACCAGGCAGGGCTCTACGGTGGGCGGGTAAGCAATATCCCCACCCAGGAAAGGGAATTTATGGAACTCTCCCGCGAGCAGCAGATCAAGGCCAACCTTTTTCTCATGCTGCTCCAGAAGCGGGAAGAGAATGCCCTTTCACTGGCCGCCACCGCCAACAGCGCCAAGGTGCTCGACGAGGCGATGCTCGCCAGCAAGGTTTCTCCCCGCACCATGATCGTGCTGCTGGCCGCACTGATCCTGGGTATCCTGATCCCTGCCGGCATCATCTACCTGATGGATATCCTGCAGTTCCGGATCCGTACCCGCGCCGATGTGGACCGCATCTCAAAGATACCCGTGCTGTGTGAAATTCCCCGTCACTCGGAAGATGAAAACGTGGCCGTGAAGGAGAACGAGACCCGCGAGATCGACGAAGCCTTCCGCATGGCCCGCACCAACCTGCTGCTCACATTGGGAGCCGACAACAAGGTGGTGATCTTCACCTCCACCGTCTCGGGAGAAGGAAAGACCTTTGTTGCCCTCAACAGCGCCCTCAGCACGGCATTGCTCGATAAGAAGGTGTTGCTGATCGGGATGGACCTGCGCATCCCCCGTCTGCGGGAATATATGGAACTGGAAACAAACACAGGCCTTACGGCCTATCTCTCCGGCTTCGAAAAGGATATCAACAACCTGATCGTACCTTCCGGACTACATCCCAATCTCGATGTGATTCCTGCAGGACCCGTGCCCCCCAACCCCGCCGAGTTGCTTACGCGCCATACCCTCGATAAGGCCATCGAGCGCCTGCGGGAGGAGTATGACTTTATCTTTATCGACTCGGCACCCACCAGTCAGGTGAGCGATACGCTGATTATCAACCGCATCTCCGATGCCACCGTCTATATCTGTCGTGCCGACTATTCCAGCAAGGGCAACCTGCGATTCGNNTACGGCTATGGTTACGGCTACGGGTATGGCCATAATCAGAAAAAAGGCAAAAAGAAAAGAAGCGGAAAGAAGTAGACTCCTGACCGCTTATAACACCCGAAAGCTGAGTTTTAAGGTGGCAGGTTCCCATGCATCGGGATCGAAAGAGCCACCCAGCCACTCGAGGTACTCCTCCCTTTCCGGATCATCCGGATCATTCAGGCACTCGAGCATATCGAGGTAACCGTGCACGCCGCCACAATCCTCCGGGGGACATCTCCGCGCACCCTCTGTGCATATCCGGTATTCACTCCCCTGCTGGGGTGTGATCAGCTCCTCCAGCACCATCTGATGTTCCCAGTTATCCCCGAAATCATACCGGTAGATCATCGTGTCACCCTGCTCCTTCAGCAGGTCGGCGACCATCATCCCGCCATATTGCACCGAAGGCAGCTCCTCATTCACCACATCGGTGTAGCAGACNNTCGTGCAGGTGCGCGTTTTCCCATCCCATGGCATACTGTATGATGAAATGCAAGTCACTCAGCAGCGTGGATGAGGGTATCAATATACCTCTCCACACAGGAGGATCAGTTCCTATGAGTGTAATCCTGAGCCTGCAGATCTTCAGTTCGGGACGCATCGTCACGGTGAACCGTTCGTAGTCGTCCGCGATAGAAATCATCCTGTCGGAGAGCGGAGTGGGCAGAATGGTCAAGACCGACCGTCTCTCTTCCCTGTCCCAATGGTCGTCAGTGGTTACCAGGCCAAACAGCTCCATAAAATTCTGATAGGCACGGAACAGGTAACCATTGAAGCTGTTATTGTCCTCATATGCTTCGGGACGTATGTCAAAGAATCCCTTCGCGTAATCCATTGCCGTTGGCGTCAATCCGGGCAACTGCCTGCGGACCGTGTAAAAGGCCAGGAGCGACAGTCCGGCATCCCGGTAACCCATCCCGGGGAGAGAGTCGTAGCCGTCATACTGGCTCAGGTCGAACCGGTGCACAAAGTCGCGGATCAGCGTCTCCAGCAGTTGCTGCCTGTCCGCGAGCAGTTTCTCACCCTTACGTGAGATCACGAGCGCTTTTTTTCGATGGAGGATGATGCCCGACACTGTTGCCAGGTCGCGTGCGATCATCACAAACCGGGCGTCGGTCTCCTTGATCCTTTTATCGGGATACTTCCTGAAATACCAGTCGGTGACACCCGTCAGATACATTTCCCTGACCACCCTGAGGGGCAGGTTCCCGGTATTGGTCAGTTTCAGCTGTCCATTTTCCTCCCTGATAAAGCGGCACAGGCATTCCACCTGCCTCAGGATCGGTATCTCACCAAAGTCCGCTTCTTCCAACCGGTTTAACCTGACCTCCCCACTCGGGAAAAAGGCTGTAAGCATGATATGCTCTGCAATATGTGGTAATAACATCATGACTGTTTTTTTAAAGTTTCATCAATTTTTACAGGAGGTTTCTCACTCTTCACCACAGTTCATTTAGTGGTTATCAAATAGATCCAATTCCTGCAAAGATAGTAAAAATCAAATGACAGCAAAAACAGGAAGATTTGTTTTACTGGCAAAGTGATGGCAAGGCAGAAGGATTACTCCAATTCTACTTTTTCAATAAATTCTTTTCCTACAGAATAAGGGATATATTTCTTGTGTTGCAACCTTCCGATAATAATGGCCGGATGGGTGTTAAACTTTTCAGCATACTTCCGAACATCCTCTGGTGTAAGTATTCCTTGTGATACAATTTCGTTTTCTTCCTGCTCCGATAGTGTCCATTTAACAGCAAATTCATCATAAAAGGCTGTTTGTTCATCCAAAAATGAGCAGGAATTTTGGTTACACTTTCAAATTGCACCGCCATATCCGGAGTAATCGAACTTTCTCCCTTCAAAACAGCATTAATTGTTTTTTCCGGCTTGTCCGTGCGCACTGCAAACTCTTTAGAACCCATTTTCATCTCAGCGAGTTTCTCGGAAAGTGTTTCGCCAGGATGAAAGACAACTTGTGGAATATACCGGTTTTCTTTTTTTGCCATAACTTTGTGATTTACTCATTGAATATCAATATCATTCCTGTTGTCATTGCCGTTCATCCAGTAAAATCCATTCCGTAATTAATACTTAGCTTTTTATCTCAATTAATTTTGCAAGTTCAGTATCCAAATCACAAAATTTTCATTTTATTCACTCCCTAAGTTTTCTGAGTCTTTCACATAGCAGACTTCTTTCGTTATCCTGTCGCTGAGGCTGTGGCCCGTCAAGTAAAGGGCTTATATCCGCTGACTTTCACAACACCCCGCTGACAGTTTGTGTGGAGAAAGCATGCTTACACTTCGAATATCTCCCTCAGTTCCCTGTTATTCAACTTACCGATCCAGTTTTCCCCGGTGGAGACCGTCATCTCGGCCAATTTCTTCTTCTTGCTAATCATCTCGTCAATTTTCTCCTCGAAGCTGTTTTTGGTGATGAAGCGGTGCACCATCACGTTCTTCTTCTGCCCGATGCGATAGGCGCGGTCGGTAGCCTGGTTCTCTACCGCCGGGTTCCACCACAGATCGAAATGGATCACGTGCGCAGCCGCTGTCAGGTTGAGTCCAGTGCCGGCTGCTTTCAGCGAGAGCACAAATATTTTATCGGCACGGTTCTCCTGGAAGCGGTTCACCATCTCTTTGCGTTGTGCAACCGTACATCCCCCATGATAGAAGAGCGGAGCATCCCCATAGCGGTCGGTGATGAACCGTTCCAACAAGGCACCCATCTCTCTGAACTGCGTAAACAGGAGCACCTTCTCGCCTGCTTCGATGATCGCATCCAGTAGTTCAAAGAGTAGTGTTACTTTTCCCGAAAGCGATGGGTCGTTGTTTCCATTTTTCAGGAAGTTGGTTGGGTGATTACATATCTGTTTCAGGGCCAGGATCATCTGGAGTATCAGTCCCTGTCGTTGAAACAGCTTCTGGGGATCACCCTCCTCGTCGAAACCCTCAATCACCTCCATCGCCGCCAACATGGTCTTTTCATAGAGAGCCGCCTGTTGTTTGGTGAGCAATGCGTACTGGTTCTGCTCCACCTTGTCCGGCAGATCGGAGATGATCGACTTGTCCGACTTCATCCGTCGCATCATAAATGGAGAGGTGATTTTTCTGAATTTATGTACCACCTGTTCATCGTTGAATACCTGTATGGGAGCAGCATACTCCTGATTGAAATTCTTGATGCTTCCCAGGTATCCTTTGTTGGTGTAGTCCATGATCGACCAGAATTCACTCAGCCTATTCTCCACGGGCGTTCCGCTCATCGCGATCCGTGTCTCCGCGGGGATGCTCTTCACCGCCTTCGTCTGTGCCGTTTCGTGGTTTTTAATGTTCTGGGCCTCATCGATCACCATCACTGCCCATTTGTGTTTTTTGAGCAGGTCGCTGTCGCTACGGCAGACACCATAGGTCGTCAGCATCACGTCTGCATCGAACCGCTTCAGGTCGCGCGCCGTACCATGATGGATATGGGTCGTGATGGAAGGGGCAAAGCGGGCGATCTCCTCTTGCCAGTTGGTCAGTAGCCCCGTGGGTACCACCACCAATGCTTTCTTCTTGGTGTTGATCACGTTCTCTTCTTTCAGTTTAAGGAGGATGGCGATCACCTGCAATGTTTTTCCCAGCCCCATATCGTCGGCGATGATACTTCCAAAGCCAATGCGGCTGTTTCGGTACATCCAGGAGTAGCCCCGTTGCTGGTAGGGGCGTAAAGCGGCGTTCAGTCCTTCCGGAAGGGTGATCTCCTTGTCAGAGGTCAACTCATTGATCAGCTCCTTCACCTCAGCGGTCAGTCTCACGGGCGCCCCTTCGTATTCCCCGCTGAGCGCCGTCTGCAGCAACTGATAAGCATTCATCGGCTTCTCCTGTGTGAAGACCTTATGCAACCTCATCATATCCGCCTCACTCACGTAGATATAGTTTTCCTTGAAACGGAAGAGTCCCGACGCATGCTTCATCAGTTTGCTGAACTCGGCAGGTGAAAGCAGGGTGTCACCCAGGGCTACCTGCCAGTCGAATGCCAGCAGGTCGTCCAGTCGCAGGAACCCACTTTCATCCGATTTCCGTTTCACCACCAGCGATGGTTTGGGGTGTATCAGATGCTGTAGTGACTTGGGTAGAAGAATCTTGATATCGAGCAGTTGGATGGCCGGCAGCACCTCCATCAGGAAAGGAGCGAACGATGCATTGTCGAAGCGGATTGGCTCTTCACCCAGCGTATCGATGTGTCTGTCAAGTCCCTTGATGAAAGGAGAGAGCAATGAGAGGCTCTGGAGTATTTTAAATCGTTTATTCGCATATGCCTCCTCCCTCAATAGCGCTGTGAGTGGCAGGGGCAGCGTGTCGGGTGTTGTACGCTCTTCGATGCTGATCGACACGTCAAAAAGGTCCTCATCCTCGTATGTGGCAACAGTGATCATCGGCTTATATACTTCAGCAGTAAGAGAATACCTGTCGAGCCATACCTTGATGCCCCCGCTCAGGGCATTC
>DFYK01000043.1 GCA_002383605.1 Proteiniphilum sp. UBA4084
CAAACACAACCCGGCTTGGGGGGGATGTTACGGGACGTATTGAAACACGAAATCAATCCAATAACAACAGCGCGATTTTTGATCGAATCCAAAAGATGCCCCCAAACTGGCAACCTTATATCAATCCAGATGGTAGTGTCAACAACAATACCCGGGATATGTTCAATCCTACCCTCATGATGAGTAAATTAGGGTATCGTTGGAATTACAATAATGTATTGGAAGTTACATTCAAGCTCGATCAGAATCTTGATTTTATAACAAAAGGTCTATCTTTTCGATTTCTTGGTGGTCAAAATAGCAATTATCGTTCACAACGCTATATCAATGAAGAGCCTTATGCATGGGCTTACGATAAAACAGGACAATATACTGGAAACTTAGATCGTGTAGAAACGACATATTCTGTGAGTAAAGGTGGGGCCGATCGGAATATTACCGGGCAATTTTCACTAAACTATGGAAGAGAGTTCGGTAAACATGATGTATCGGGATTAGTACTCTATCTAATGGACCAAAGTTGGTCAGGATTCAGTATTCCCGTAGGATATTTGGGCTGGGTGGGGCGTGCCACATATGGGTATGATAATCGCTATTTACTCGAGCTCAATGCGGGATATAATGGTTCAACTAATTTTGCGAAAGATAAACGATTTGCTTTATTCCCTGCTGTTTCACTTGGCTGGGTGGCATCTGAAGAAAAATTTTGGAAAAAAAATATTACTTTCATCGATTTTCTGAAAATTCGGGGATCATACGGAGAAGTCGGTAATGACAAAATCGGCAGTTACAGATACTTTTACGAACAAATTTACTACCAACCAAGCGGTGGAGATGGAACCGGAATCATTTACTGGGGATATCCCGGATCCACTACCAAGGAAAATTTTAAAGTTGAAGGGACATTGGCAAATGAGAATGTAACCTGGGAACGGGCACGCAAATCAAACATAGGATTTGACCTACGTTTGTCTGAATCTAAATTTTCATTCTCGGGCGATTTCTTTCATGAAAAAAGGGTTGATATCCTTGGTATTCCATACAATATTCCTCTGGTTCTGGGTATGGGAAATCCCACGGAATCAAATAGAGGATTACCACCCCATAATATCAATGAAGTAATAAATAAAGGTTATGATGTGGAAGTGGGTTACAATGGAAAAATAAGAGATTTTCGTTATTACTTGAAAGGGAATTTCACATTTGCCCGCAATCATTATACAGTAATCAATGAAGAAAATGTAGTGTATGAATGGCAATCAAAGAAAGGACGACCTTTAGGACAAATTTTTGGACAAACCGATATTGGTCTTTATCAGATGAGTGATTTTTTGTTAGATGAACAGGGAAAATTAACGCTCATTGAGGGAGTTCCGGTACTGAAAGAAGGATTACCTATTCCTAGTTATGGCGCTGTCTGGCCGGGCGATAGCAAATATCTCGATTTGAACGGAGATGGAGTCATTGATCAATACGATAGGGGAGCAATAGGAAAAAGTAAAGTTCCTGAATATTCATACGGTTTAACCATCGGTGGCGATTATAAAGCGTTCGATTTTAATATTCTTTTTCAGGGTGCCGGAGGTGCCAATATGCCGTTGAGAGAATTTGCCATGTGGGAATTTTACAGCTCATCAGGTGATAACGGAAAAGTGATGAAACACCATCTGGGACGTTATAATCCGAATGATGAGAGTACCTGGGATAATGCAACATATCCTCGACTTCATTACGGTTTAAATGCAAATAATCACCAAATGTCTACTCGTTGGTTATTTGACCGCAGCTACTTGCGTCTTAAAAATATTGAGATTGGATATTCATTACCCAAGGAATGGATGAATAAGATTAAATTAAGCTCTGCCAGGTTATTTGTCAGTGGAACAAATGTTTTTACCTGGGACAAAATGATGTCTTGGGATCCGGAATCAAGCAGCGAAACAGGATCTTCATATCCTCAGATGCGGAATTGGAATGTTGGCCTTAGTGTACAACTTTAATCATTAATAAACTAATAATTCACATATTATGAGAAATAAATCATTACTCATCTTAACGTTAGTCTTACTATCATCATTAGTAGGTTGTGAGATTGGGGGCGAAAATTTATTGGATAAAAAGGAATCTGGTGATTTAACAGAAGAAATTATTTATTCAAATTCTCAATTCACAAAAGAATTTTTAACAAATATTTATTTTGAAATACCTTATGGTTATGATCATCCTAATCAACAATATTGGATTGATGGGATTACAGATGACGGCATTCACAGACCATTAAACGCGTGGTCTAAAGATATCTACCTCGGATCGTTCGGACCTACGAATATTCCATCCAAAATTCAACGATGGCAAAAGTGTTATTCAGCAATACGTGCATGCAATAAATTGATGGAAAAGATAGATGGCGTTCCATTAGATCCTGAAGGATATATCTCGACACCTGAAATTCGTACCCGAATGAAATACGAAGCGCAATTATTACGAGCACTTTTCTATGCCGAACTATTAAAGTGGTATGGAGGAGTACCCATCATAACGGAAGTTTTAGATGTTTATTCACCAGAGTTATATACTCCTCGAGCCAATTTACAAGAGATGAAGGATTTTATCATTTCCGAGCTAGACATAGCATCAACTGGTCTTCCAGATGAATATGCCGATTTTGACAAACCTCGGGTTAATAAATCTGTGGCAGAAGTTATTAAAGCACGCGTTTTATTGCAGTTGGCCAGTCCGCTCTTCAATAGTGACAAAGATGCATTTGGCAATGCCACGGAACTTTGTCCGTGGAGTTGGGGTAATTACAAGGAAGAGCGGTGGAAAGAAGCTGCGGATGCAGCAAAGAAATTCATAGACTCAGGTAAACATGCACTCCATTTTTCTACGGGAAGCCGTCTTTCCAACAATGAACGAAACCGTATCACCACATTGGCGACCAAAGATTCCTATGGCTTTTATGAATATGACATTGTTTATAATAATCCTCAGTTGATTATGTGGTTTCCCAAAAAGAGTAGTGCCACGAATGAAACAACCAAATTCTGTGTGCCACATACTATGCAAAAGGAGGCAACACAATCTGGCGCCACGCTTCCTACCATGAATTTTGTAGGTACATTCTCAACCCGAAATGGAGTAAAGATATACGAAACTAATGAAGATGGTTCATACAAGTTAGATGACAATGGTCAGTTTATTATTACTCAACGAGCTAAAGACGATGGGTTCAATCCACAGAATCCATATTTAGAACGCGATAACCGTTTTTATCACAGTATATATTATAATGGTATCAGGCACAACAACGTTGAATATGAAATATGGCGATCGCCAGTAGATGGAACGTATGGACGAGAATATAACCCGACATTCAATCACACAGGTTTTTTTCTTCGGAGACACAATGACCCATTTAAAATTTACCCAAATTCTAACAGAACTTCAACTATTCAGGGTACATCCACTAATACCTTTCCACTGTTTCACTATGGTGAAATTTTGCTTATCTATGCAGAAGCACAGAACGAATATCTACCGGATGGAGCTGACAGGGGTCAGGTTATTGCAGTATTAAATCAATTCAGGGAGAGAGCCGATATGCCGGATGTTGTAACAACTTTTACGCGAAATGGATGGAATATAAACAGTAAAAAAGATATGCGCGAATTTATTCGAAATGAGCGCCGAATTGAACTAGCATTTGAATTACACCGTCTCCATGATGTACGTCGTTGGAAAATTGGTGAAGCAACACAACGGTTAATATTTGGACAAGACATCGTAAAAGACAAAACAACAAATACTTATACCTATAGTATTGAAATGATTATGCGACGTTCTTTTGAATCAAAACACTATCTTTGGCCGATTCCTCATGCAGAAATCTCTAATAATCCCAATATGGTTCAGAACCCCGGCTGGGATGCAATTTAAAAATAAATAAACTTTGAAAATAGCATTTATGAAAAAAATAATTTTAGCTTTTGTTTTAATTCTCTCCTTCACCATGTGTAAAGAAGATGATTTTTGGTCAAGGTTTGGACCCGAAATCCTTTTTTATCAATACGACTATGTGGAAACAGCAGATTTTATAGATATAACACTGGAAAATGGAGTTAATGAATATACAGTTAAGGCTCGTGTTAGTGCGCCTAATAAGCTTGCACTTATTGAAATATTTAGGGATGGTACATTTGTACATGATATCTCCGATTTTTCCCAATCTGCAAAACCCACCGAGTTTTTCTTGAGCGAATTGGTTACCAATATTGTCCAGACAACCATAATTCGCGTAACGGCTACCGACACAAATGGGAAAGAATATTCTAAAGAGTTTACAATAAGAAAATAATCGAATGTAAGTTATATATGAAAAAACAAACCTATAAAATATATTGTGATATGGATAAATTTGCATTCAAGCTCTTAACTTTATTGTTGGTCTGTCTTATCGGAGGAGCCTGTTCTTCAAAAACTGATTTTGCAGTGTCTTCTCCTGATGGCCAAATTACGGCAATCCTGAAATTCGATAAAGAACAGGGATCGGTACAGTATAGGGTGTCAAGCCAAAAGCAGGAAATAATCTCATCCAGTTCGATGGGTATTTCCACCAGTCTTGGCGATTTTACAACGGGAATGAAATTGAAAGGGTCTTCGACAAAAACGATTGATGAAACTTATCACCTTCCCCAGGGAAAAGTTTCTACCTACCTGAATCATGCAAATGAACAGACATTGACTTTCAGCAAAAACGGACAACAATTGAATATTCTGTTTCGGGTGTGTAATGATGGGATCGCCTATCGTTACGAAATACCAGGCAACGGCGAAATTGAATTCAGCGGAGAAAGCAGTTCCATTCAACTGGAAGGAGAGAATCTCACCTATTACGGACAAAATCATCCGAATAGGTATGGGTATGAAAGTGCCCTGGGACCCATTGATGGTGAACTCATGTCAAATCCGGTTCTTGTGCACCTGAAGGATAAAAATCACTTTGTGTTGATGGGTCAGGCAGCGACTTATGGAAGTTATGTTCAGACTCACTTCCAACGATCAGCTAACCGTTTTACTTATTGTTATCCGCTGGATCAGGAGAAAATCGGTCCGGTACGTTCCACCCTACCCTTCCAATCACCCTGGAGAATGGCCATTATTTCTCCTGAAAATCCCGGAAAAATTGTAGAATCTTATATGGTAGAAAACTTAAATCCACCTACAAAGCCTGTCTATCTGAATCAAGACGGAACAATCAAAGACTGGGTAAAGCCTGGACGTGTCATGTGGGATTTTATTGCCAAAGATGGCGACAAACCCCGTATGTGGATTGATGCCGTAAAAGAGATGGGTTGGGAGTATTATATGGCTGATGCGGGATTCGCTAACCGCTGGGGAGGAAGTGACTCCGTATTGAACGTAGTTAAATATGCCGAAGATAAGGGCATAGGTGTGATTGGATGGGCACATACCCGTGAATTTGATACTCCTGCAAAAGCCGACTCAACAATGAAGAGGTACGCTGACTGGGGGCTGAAAGGTGCAAAAATAGACTTCTTTGACAACAATACGCTCAGTGAAAATCCCCGCGAATGGAGGGATTACGAAGACACGCAACAAAGTTTACAAATGAGAGACTGGATTTTTGATTTGGGTATTGAATATTCATTTCTTCTTGAATTGCACGGGAATACGATTCCAACCGGAGAGCGAAGGCAATATCCCAACCTGATGACACTTGAAGGGGTTGATGGCATGGAAAGGAGAACTAAACCAGCTTCAAATGATATCACCATTCCATATGTCAGAAATGTAATGGGTCCCGTAAGCTATACCGTTATTCACTTTGAACGTTCTCCCGGCACACATGCCTATCAGTTAGCCATGCCCATTGTTTACGAAGCCGGTCTGATGATCTATGCCGAACATGGAAAAAAATTGCTTGACTGGCCTGGTAGAGAAATAATAAAAGATATTCCTTCAACATGGGATGAGACAAAATACATTGAAGGAATGCCTGCCGAACATATTGTAATCGCACGTAGAAATGGAGAAGATTGGTATATCGGAGGGATGACAGACAAAGCACGGACCATTGATATTCCATTGAACTTTTTAAATAATGGGAAAAAATATCATACACTTATTTTTAGTGACGATACGCATACCACAATGAAAAAAGAAACAAAACTAATTTCGAGCAATGATAAGTTAACACTCAATTTGTTGGAACGGGGTGGTTTTGCGTTACGCATCAGGCCTGAATGAATAAAAAATAAGAAGGAGGAATATTGTGTGAAAGTGAGATGTAAATTTATGGTCTATTTCACAAAAAGTAATGAATATAATGCTTCCTGCAGGACGGGAAAATAATTCACCTTATTAAGATTAAGTATGAGAGTTTCGGTATTTTTAATTTCGCTTTTCGCCACCATCCCAATGGGAACTTTCGGACAGGGAGTCTCAAAACCACAAATCGACTTCAAACGATATGCTTCTTCAGCCGATTTAAGGTACGAGACTCCTGTTACGACAAGTGAGGAAGGACTTCCCATTGGCAACGGAGTAATGGGAACATTGCAGTGGACTACCCCAACCTCAATCCGATATCAGCTGAACAGGACAGATGTATTTGGAAATAACGCCGAAAGTAATAATTTCTATGAACGACATACCGATTATTGCGGCGGTGTAGGTTTCATAGACATCGATTTTCCAAACTATAACGACCTGTTTACCGGCGATGAATTTATGCAGCATCTGTCATGTTATACTGCTACCGTGGCGACCAAAGGGAAATATGTAAATACCGAAACTTTCATATGGAGCGATGAGGATGTAATGATTGTGAATGTGGCATATGATAAATCCTCTCCCGTAGTCGTTCATTTAAGATCTTTACGACCTTTAATCACGAAAACGGGAGATCATACTGCCATCTCGTCACTAAAAGAAGGAAAGGATAAAACAATCGTACTCCTGCAGACATTCAAAGAAAACAACTTTGTTTGTAAAACTGCCGTTGTTGTAAAGATCGTTGGCGTTCAGGCAAAACCGAGATTCGCAAACGAAACGGATATCACTTTAACAGCCACTCCGGAAAATGGAGATGCTTTTCAGGTATACGTGGCAAGTGCGGCGTCGTTCAACGAAGACACGGATGTGGAGAGGGAGGCGATGCAGAAAATCCAACAGTCAATCGGATTGGGATATGATGCTGTATTTTCAAGTCATCAGCAATGGTGGAAATCATTCTGGGAAAAATCATTCGTCAAACTGCACAGCAGTGATGGTGTTGCCGATAAAATAATGGAAAATTACACCTACTTTTTATATGTGATGGGATCTTCTTCCCGGGGTGCTTATGAACCCAAATTCAATGGCATGTTATGGACGACAGGCGGCGATGCACGTAAATGGGGTAATCTGTTTTGGGGAGCGAACCAGAGCTGTTATTACAACGGGTTATTTCCAACAAATCGTCCTGAATTAATGAGACCGCTGTTCGACATGTATACACGCATGTACGCCTCCCTTGAGCGTGCCGCCGTGCAACAATGGGACAGCAAAGGAATCTTCATCCCGGAAACAATTGGATTTGACGGTCTACCGGAATTATCGGATGAAATTGCACAGGAGATGCAGGATCTGTACTTACTTAGAAAACCATGGGAAGAAAGATCCGATCAATTTAGCGAATTTGCAAAAACAAAAATGCCATTCAACAGCCGATGGAACTGGAAACAGGACGAAGGCTGGAAAGATGGTAACTGGCATTTCTCAGATAAGGGAGGAGGTCCTTTCGGACATGTCACACATATTTTTTCCCGGGGAGCTAAAATTGCATATCAATACTGGTTGTATTACGAATATACCCAGGACAAGACATGGCTCAGAGAGCGTGCATATCCAATGTTAAAGGGTGTAGCTGAGTTTTACCGGAACTTCCCTCATCTAAAAAAGGAGAATGACGGCAAATATCACATCAGACATGTAAATGATAATGAATCGGTATGGGACGGACATAATACGGTGGAAGAAATCACTTCCATGATGGGAATTCTTCCGGTAACGATCCGTGCAGCTGAACTTTTGAACATGGATGTTGATTTACGCGAACAATGGAAAGAGTTACTGATAAATTTGTCTCCATTGCCTCTAAGCAATTCGTATCCTGAATTAGGTGAACAGCCCGTTACTTTTGTGCGATCGCTCCAGCCGATATTAAAAGGACCCGCTTCCCGTATTCCGGATTCGAATACAATGCCTGTCTGGTTTTTTGATTTATGTACATTAGAATCCACAGATCAGGAAATGATGCAAATAGCCCAAAACACGTTTGACGCCTATTTCCCTTCCGGGATAAAAAAGGATTCTCCCATATATGTCTTGTCCAAGCTTCCGGTAACAGGAACACAACTCGGACGTGCAGATGCAACAAGATATCTGATTCCAAACCAGGTTGAATCTATGGAAACAGAAATACTGAGAAACAGAATGGACCTGCGCGAAGGCTTTCAGACCACAGGCGTTCAACGCCTGGGCCGTGCGGCAGATGCACTACACAATGCATTGTGTCAAAGCATCCCGGCCTCACCCGGAAAGAATCCGGTGATTCATCTGTTTCCTGCCTGGCCAAAAGAATGGGAAGCTCATTTTAGCTTGTTAGCACGGGGTAATTTCATGGTTACATCCAGCATCGATCAAGGTGAAATTGAGTTTATAGAGATTAAATCGAATTCGGGTTCAGAATGCAATTTACGCAATCCCTGGGAAAACGGGAAAGTGACTGTTTATAAAAATAACCGGAAAATTTTGGTAACGAATAAAAGGCTGATCTCAATTTCCACAAAACCGGGAGATGTACTATATTTTGTGGGTAAATAATGTATATAGGATTAAAATATGATTAAATTTTATCTGAAATGAAAAAAATAATATTGTTGCTACTTTTAATATATCCATACACCATTTATCCGCAGGATATTGTGAATAAATGGTCGGATAACAATAACCCTGCGAAAATAGGGTTACTTGTTTCAAATCGTTTCGTGGAGAGTCCGCACAATAGCTTCCGCCCCCCTACTCCACCAAAGTCGATCACTTACCCCGAAGTGTGTGCCTGGTACGGAGCATTGCGGTTTGCAAAAGTCACCGAAAACAATGCGTTATTAAACCAGCTCGACAATCGATTTAAGCTTTTGATCAACAATGAAGAGCAGTTGATACCGAAGCCGGCACATGTAGATAACACGGTTTTTGGCGCAGTCCCTTTCGAACTTTTTTTACAAACCGGAGAAAAAAACTATTTGGATCTTGCACTTCAGATTGCAGATGCTCAGTGGAAAATGCCAGAGAATGTGACTCCCGACAAAGCAGTGGTATATAAAGCACTGCTGGATGATAACCTGACATGGCAGACACGCTACTGGATCGACGATATGTTTATGATTACCATGGTGCAGACGCAGGCATACAGGGCAACGGGGAACAAGAAATATATCGACAGAACTGCTTATGAGATGTACGTATATCTGGACACCCTGCAGCAGGCGAACGGCTTGTTTTACCATTCTCCCGATGCTCCTTATTTCTGGGGACGTGGAAATGGCTGGATGGCAGCAGGAATGGCAGAACTGCTTACTTCTTTACCTGATGATAACAAATACAGAACACCCATCATGGCCTCTTATATGAGAATGATGGAGAGTTTAAAAAAATATCAGAAACCATCGGGTCTTTGGGGACAGCTGATTGATGACAAGGAGGCGTGGGACGAAACTTCCTGCTCGGCCATGTTCACTTATGCAATGATTGTGGGTATAAGACGGGGCTGGTTAGATAAAAAAACGTATTCATCTGTAATTGAAAAAGCGTGGCCGGCACTGGTAAAGCATATCAATTTGGAAGGTGATATTGATGAAGTGTGTGAGGGAACAAATCGTAAAAATGATCGTCAATATTACCTCGACAGAAAAAGAAAAGTAGGTGATATGCACGGACAAGCGCCCATTTTATGGTGTGCAGCTGTACTTTTAGAAGAGTTGTAATCAAAAGGATGATCAAAATGAAAAAAAAGAAAATCAGACTTAGTTGCCTATTTTTGCTGTTAATTCTGCCATTTACGGTAAAATCTCAGCAATATGAAAGTATCAATGATTATATGTCTCCAGCAGTAAAAAATGGAGGCTTTTCCATGGAAGATTACATTCTATGGTGCCCCACAGTGATAGAAGTAGACGGAACATACCATATGTTTGCTTCCCGCTGGCCGGTAAAGTACGGACTGGGGGGTTGGACCAAATATTCGGAATGCGTAAGGGCTACTTCCAATAATTTGTACGGTCCATATGAATTTCAGGAAGTGGTTTTACAAAAGAGACCGGACGCATGGGACAATTCCCGCGTTCACAACGTGAAAATTGTAAAGACAAAAGATAAATATGTGCTCTACTACATCAACTCGGCCAACCAGATCGGATATGCCGAAGCCGATAAAATAACTGGCTCATGGACGCGGGTAGATGAACCGGTTCTCCGTTTCAGTAACCCTGCACCGCTTGTCCGGGACGATGGCAGTGTTTATATTTTTGGCCGTTTGCGCGATGCGGAAGACAAAAACAGGGGGTTGGCCGCTGTTGCACCCTCCTATAAAGGCCCCTATACACTGATTAAGGAGGGAAAAAATCTTCTGCCCAACGACTATGAATTGGAAGATCCCACAATCTGGTGGGCAAACAATCAGTACAACATCATTTGTAACGATTGGAAAGCAAAAGCCACAGGGGTAACCAAAGGTGGGGCACAATATTACTCAAAAGACGGCGTGACCTATCACCTGGTATCGCAAAAGCCGATCTTCAACCGAAATGAACCGGTTGTTTATGCAGACGGATCGGTGGAGAAATTTGCAAGAATAGAACGTCCCTTTGTCTTTACAAACGAAAAAAATGAGGTGATTGCCCTCTTCACAGCCAATCTTTATCCCGACTCTTTGGGAGGAAGAGCCAAAATTGTGGTGCATCCGGTTAATAAATACTTTCCAAAAGAACGTGATGCTAAAGTACGACGTGGCACATCACAGGGATTGTCCGAAGCATGCCTGCATTATACTCCCGGTAAACCTGTTAAATATTGGTCGTTGGCCACGGCAGCCAGTATCATGGCACGTTACCCCGATTATCGCGAAGCGTACTGGAAACCTTGGTCGTATGTGCAGGGATACATGTTCTATGGTTTTGAAATGTTGTATCGCCTCACCGGAGACAGACAATACATGGATTTTATAAAAAAATATATCGACCATTTTGTAGATGAACAAGGGAACTTCCATGGGGATAAGCTGACCAACCTGGATAATATAATGACAGGTAACAGCATTGTAGGTTTGTATGAATACACAAAAGATATTCGATATAAAACCGCTGCCGATCAGTTTAGAAAAGCATTTGACACGTATCCGAGAAGTGCGGACGGCCAGTTCTGGCATGGTGATAAATCTCCCAATATGTGGATCGACGGGGTTTTTATGGGCCAGATGTTTTTAATCAGATATGGAAAATCAATCGGCGATGCCGACTATTGTTTCAATGAAGCTGCCCGGCAGGTTTTGGTCTGTGCAAAGCATTTACGAAAAGAAAATTCCGGACTGTATCTGCATGCCTGGACCGAAAAACCAGAGTTGGTGAAATGGGCAGATCCAAAAACCGGACTCTCACCCGAAGTATGGAGTGAAGGAATGGGTTGGTTTGCTTTGATAGTAACTGAACTACTTGCAGAAATGCCACATGACCATCCGATATATAATGAGATTCAGAAATTATATCTGGAGATGGCTTCTGATCTTAAAAAACTGCAGGATAGAAAAACAGGTGGCTGGTATATGGTTGTAGATAAAGGCAATGATCCTGACAACTGGATCGATCCATCGGGTACCGGAATGTTTTTGTATGCCTTGCAAAAGGGAATCGATTTAAAACTCTTATCCAAAAAAGAATACAATCCTGTTGTAAAGAGAGCCTACAAATGTTTGATTTCGTTTGCCAAAATCAACGAAAGAGGATTGGCTGATATTGAAGGCGGGGGCGATGGAATTTCAGTAAAACCGGATTATGAAACCTATGTCCGCTATCCACGCATGACAAATGCGAAAGAAACAGTGGGAGCCTTTCTATGGGGAACTACAATCATGGAGAAACCCCGCAAATCAATATTAAAATAAATAATTGTCCTGATATGAAAACTTTTCGATTCTTATTGGCTCTATGTATCTTTATTATCATAAATACAAAGGCAATATTGGCGGAAAATACCGACAATACTCCCTTCTGTTCATTTCTGCCGGAGAAATATATCTATAAAGAAACACCCGATTCATTGATTTTCATATCGGGCTTAACCCAAGTATTTACAGTGGACACACCTGAAAACGAGGGGTTAACTTCTACAACCCTCAGCGTTGAGCAACTGATGAAAACTATCGATAAAAAAACAGGAGTGCATTACCGGGTTTTCAATTCATCAGGTTTGGAAAAAACAGAAGGAAGCTTTGAATCAGGTGATTATATCGAAAAAATAAATACAAAAACAGAAAAAAAACAGAAAAGAAAAATAGGTTTAGAGCGCGCTGCTCTCAAAGGGACGCTCCTGTTGAACACACCCCGGATGACGGCCAGTAGCGAAAACGACATCATACTCTCATTCTATGCAGGTCAACGCTCTCCAATGGCAGAGGTGATTATCACCATTCCCAAAGGAATACGTGTGACAAAGGAAAATACTTTTATCAATGTGATAGGCCGCGGTGAAGTATCGCTGAAAGAACTGCCCAAACAATCGGTAGGCCGCACCGGGACGAATTACTCCTATAGTCAGGTGGGCAATGTAGAAATCAAGAAGAATGGAGCCCACGGACAGCAGCTTATTCTTTCGAATCTCGATTTCAGACCTGCAAACGGAGCCGATTTAGTGATCCGGATTCAAAATCCGGGTATCCATAAAACGGGGCAGTATCTTCTCGCGTCTCGCTATAAAACATCAGCGCCTGAAAGCTATACAAGCCCGGGAGGCGGGATTGAAAACGCGACGTTGACGGTTGTCAGTGAAATCAGCGACTTTGTCAGAACGATACTCCGACCAAAGAAGTATGAACGACCGGAACTTACGACGGCCAGTTTCTCGTGGACGCCAGCAAAAGATGCCTCCGGAATCAAATTGTTACAATCCACCGACAAAGGAAAAACGTGGCAAAACACCCAGGTGATTATTGAACCGCACAATAACGGGGTAACAGTTGAAAATCTGACCCCCAATCAACTTTATGCATTCAGGCTCGAGGTCATCGATGGCCCTAACCGGGGAAATTCCAACATTGCCTGGCATTATTCGGGCATGCTCGATGTAAAAACGATGGGCGCAACAGGGGATGGAAAAGCAGATGACACGGAAAAAATCAACGAAGCCTTGGCTTTCATGAATAAGATCGGCGGCGGCATCGTATTGTTTTCAGAAGGGCAGTACAATGTGCGAACCGTTTATCTGCAAAGTAACGTCTGGTTGTACGTTGACCAGCACGCTATCATTCAGGCCATCGAGGGAAGCGACGAACCGGAAACAACCTGGTTCAGTGACCGTGCTTATCGTTCGGGATTATCACCCACTGATCCAAAACCTTATCAGGATCCCGAAAATTACCTGACAAAGCAGGATGTGGGGCATACCTTCTTTCGCAATGCCATGTTCTTTGCAGAAAGAGCGGATAATATCAAAATTATTGGCAATGGCTATATCACCGGAAATGGAATTCTGGCCACCTCCGATCGCGTGATGAATAATGTTCCTGGCAAAAGAGCGGACAAGATGTTTTCTCTAAAACTTTGTACCAACATAGAGATTGGCGGACTAGATAACGGAAAGGATTTATGGTATGATCCCGAAAAGGATCTACCCTACTATATTGGCGGGAACGGACAGGACGACAGCAACATGTTGCAGATAGACAGAGGTGGACATTTTGTACTCCTGGCTACGGGTACCGATCACATCTATGTGCATAACACCTATTTTGCCAAAAAAAACAGTGGCAATGCGCGTGACATTTACGACTTCATGGCATGCAACAACGTGACGGTAACCAATATTTACTCGAAAATCAGTTCTGATGACATTGTGAAATTGGGATCAGATTGCTCATTGGGATTCACCCGTCCGGTAAAAAACTACATGGTACGAAATATCATTGGAGATACCAACTGCAACCTGTTTCAAATAGGTTCTGAAACAGCCGACGATATTCAGGATGTGTATGTGGACAATATCTATGTGCTCGGAGCCAATAAAGCCGGATTCTCCATCTCTACAAACGATGGAGCCCATATAAAAAACATCCATCTGAATAGTGGACGTACAGGAAGCATTCATTCACGCTCGGTGATGCACCGTACGAGGGCACCATTTTTCATTTCCATTTCAAACAGGGCACGTGTGATCGGAGCAGATGTGGCACCATTTTCATTCGATGAGCATGAAACAACGCGTAGTGAACTGTTGGCCACAAACGTGAACATTGGGAAAGTAGAAAATATTACAATTCACGGAATCGATATTTCAGAGGTGTATGGTGGAAGTTCTTTCCGTGGAGACAGATGGAAAGCGTACGACGGTTCTCAAAATAAAGCTGCGGCTATTATCGCGGGGTATAAGCTACCCGATGATGCCGATGTGGAAGGAGGTCTTACCTTCAGGTTGCCCAACGGGCAACACACCGGCTACATCGAAAACATTCGTTTCAGCGATGTGAATGTGACGGTAAAGGGTGGACATGCTGCTGCCGATGCCGGATTGATCCCCCCGGAATTGGGTGTGGGACGTTACAACGTGTCTGATTTCCGGATACAACCCGCATACGGTTTTTGGATACGCCATATAAAAGGGCTGATATTAAAAGATTGTGTGATCAGGACGGAAGAAGCCGATGGTCGCTATGCCATAGTTTTGGATGATGTACACAAAGCTGATATCACCGGATTAAAGATTGAAAATGAAGGAATAACCAGTGAGAGGATAAGAGCTGTCCGTTCTTTCGGAATCAACTATTGATAGTAGCGGGGGATCTTTGTCGATGAGCTGCCTAATCATGTAATTGGCAGTCAATATAACAAATTAATTTTGATAATATCCTTATGACAAACAGGAGAGATTTTATAAAGAAAACGGGCATGGGAATCTTGGCGTCGGCTATTCCGAAAGAGATATTGTCGGCAGCCGATTCATTTGTCGTGCAGCAGGAACCTGCCAGACCGGCAACAGCGTATAACTGGAGACCGGATGCAATCAACCAACCCATTGGCGTGGCGCAAGGTATATACCCAGGACGGGTAGTCTGGTCGCATGCTCCGGGAGCAGCCCATTGGAATGGCAATTGGGAGTCGATGGATAGTCCGTGGTGGCTCGATGAGAACACAGACCAACAACGTGTAACAACCATGGTGGCCAACGTCATCACTGAATTGAGCGGCAAGAAAGAGTTCCGTCAGGCATGGAAAAATATTTTCGAACATCAGAACCAATCTATAGGACACACAAAAAGAGGCTACCGGAAAGACGAAATAGTGGCGATAAAAATCAATATGAATTCCACCAACCGTCCCGAACGGACCAACAATTACACCGATGTGGCTCCACAAACTGTATATGCTGTGATAGAACAGTTGGTAAAATACGCCGGTGTACCAGAAGACAAAATATTGGTGTACGATGGCAAGCGTTACATTTACAATGCCGTGACACGTAAAGTCTGGAACGATTTCAAAGATGTACGTTTCATGCAGGAGAAAGAATTTACCGACGAACAGAAACACCCCGTGTATGGTGACCACAGCCGTTTAGAAATGCCCCGGTGGGTGAAGGCAATAGCATACTCGAACGGGATCGATTACGAAAGAGCCTCTCAGATACCCGAACAGGTACAGGAAGCAACCTACATCATTAATCTGGCTATGCTGAAATGCCATTCGTATCCCTATTCGAACATGGAAAAGGGCGACGAAGGACAAACAGCCGTAACCATGATCGGCAAGAATCATTTCGGTTCAATACTTGGTCCTTCGGAATTGCATGGGGTAATGAATACCAACCGCGATGCCAAGCCAAAAACTTATTCACCACTTGTTGATCTTGCAGCATCGTCAGCCCTTGGCAGGAAAACCATACTTTACATGCTGGACGGGCTATATTGTGCCAGGAAACACTCCTCCTATGCCATGCATTTCCCGAATGCACCATTTTTCAATAAAATTTACCCATACGCCAATCCGGAATGGCCGTCATGTATCTTAGCTTCTCTGGATGGTGTCGCACTCGATTCCGTTGGATTGGACATCCTCTATTCGCAGACAAAGAATAACATAGACGTGGACAACCAAAACCGCCCATGGATGCTTATCCGGGAAAATGCCGACGATTATCTTCACGAAATGGCAAACGCTGAGAAACCACCTTCGGGTACGAAATATATCCAGAACGGTAAACCGGTAGCCAGCCTCGGGGTACATGAACATTGGGACAGTGACCAAACTCGTCGTTATTCACGCAATATCGACCCCATAAAGGGCGAAGGCATCGAATTGATTTACAATAAAATAAGTTAAACATATACACACAGAATGATTATGAAGATACGATATGGTGTTATTATTGGTTTATTATTAATTTCCGCTTTGCATGGTGTACAGGCAAAAATATATCCTGTTGCAAACCTGGAAGAATTTAACAAAACGGTTCCCACCCTTGGCCCGGGAGATGAGATTGTGCTAAAAAACGGAGTATGGAGAGATGTGGAGTTTCAGTTCTTTGGCAAAGGGTCTCCAGAAGCTCCCATTATATTAAGAGCCGGGACTCCTGGAAAAGTTAGCATCGAAGGGAAGTCGAACCTGAAATTGAGCGGTGAATATCTTCATGTATCGGGATTGATTTTCAGAAATGGGTATACACCAGCAGGCAGCGTGATTGAATTCAGGAATAAGAATGAAGTGGCAAACAACTGCACTGTTTCAAATTGTGCAATAGAAGGATTTAGTAATCCGGATAAGAGCAAAAACGATTTTTGGATACAAATAAACGGTAAAAACAACACGGTAGAATATTGCTCCCTGACGGGAAAGGCCAATAAGGGGATGACCCTCACGGTACGGTTGGATTCGCTGACAAGCATCGAAACCAATCACCATATTTATCGCAATTACTTTGGAAAAAGAGAACCCCTGGGAGAAAATGGTGGCGAAACTATTCAGATTGGCCTTTCCCAGACTTCACACCTGAACGGCTGGACAAAAGTAGAAGAAAATTTCTTCGAGCAGTGCGACGGGGAGTTGGAAATCATCTCGGTCAAATCGTGTGAAAACATGATTATCAACAATGTATTTAAAGAATGCAGGGGAATGCTCACATTAAGGCATGGACACCGGAACATCGTGTACGGGAACATTTTCCTGGGAAATGGCGTAGAAGGAACGGGAGGCGTGCGTGTAATCAATGAAAATCAGAAAGTGTTTAATAATTTCTTTTCCGGACTACGGGGAAGAGGCGTCGGCAGCGCTCTGGTTTTGGTAAACGGTATCCCCAATGCACAACCAAAGGAGTATGATCAGGTGAAAAACGCCGTAATCTTCAACAACACCTTTTACGACTGTTCAATACCTTTTCAGTTTGGCCACGGAAATGGCCCAAACCGCAACATGCGTCCGCTGAATACAGTTATCTCAAATAACCTTGTTTACTGTATAAATGAAGATAGTTTAATTCAGGCTTACGATAAAACAGACGGCATCAGGCTGGAAAATAACCTCATGATCAGCAGAAATGGGAAAATGAAGGGTAACAATATGGCCAATGGACAGGTTACATTGATTAAAAAAGATGATTTGATGATCCCTGTATCTCAATCGGTAGGAGTTTTGCCAAACAATACGCTCCTCGATAAAAGCAAATATGGTCCAGCCTGGTGGCAAAAAAAATAAAAGCAATGAAAGAAAGGAGTTTAATTATTTCAATTTTATTTGTTTTCTGTAGCGGATTGGCAGCAGGAAAAGATTTTAATGTTAAAGATTTTGGAGCGAAAGGAAATGGGAAAACCATGGATTCTCCAGCTATTCAAAAGGCAATAGACAGATGTGCCAAAAGTGGCGGAGGAAGAGTAATTGTTCCCCAAGGTACTTATCTTTGTGCAACCATTGTACTGAAAGATAAGGTGACACTTTCCGTTCAGAAAGATGCACTTCTACTGGGAACAACGGATATAAACGCTTACAAAAATCTGGATCCCTTTACCGAAGGATTGGGGATTGAAGTCGGCTCTGCATTTATCGTTGCGATAGATGCGAAGAATGTCGGGCTGGAAGGAGAAGGGATAATCGACGGACAAGGCTCCGCATTGAAAGCGAAACATATTGAAACAGACACGAGGCCCGAAGGTCAACGATGGGGATTAAGGCCCTTTTTGTTGCGCATAGTACGGTGCGACGGGGTAAAAGTAAAGGACATTACCCTGAAATATGCCGGGGCATGGACATCTCATTATTTCCAAAGCAGAAATATTGAGATTGATAATGTCAAAATTCAAAGTGTGGGCATCGCCCATAATGATGGCATTAACATCGACGGCTGTCAGGAAGTCAGCATATCAAATTGTGATATCGTGAGTGGAGATGATGCGCTCTGCTTTAAATCCACATCTGCTAAAATGCCCTGCAGGAATATTGTAGTTGACAATATGCGTTTAAAAAGCAATCAGGCAGGGATCAAAATGGGCACAGAGTCGATGGCTGGTTTCGAGAATATTAAAATTACAAATTGTCATATCTATGATACCAAAAACGGTGGAATCAAGCTTTTCACGGTCGATGGCGCAAAACTAAGGGACATTATCATTGAAGATATCACCATGGATAACGTAAGGACGCCCATGATGTTCCGGCTTGGGGCACGGTTGAATGTTTTCAGAAAAAACGAAGATGTACAACAACCCATCGGTTTATTCGAACGGGTATTGGTCAAAAATGTAAAGGCGGTTGCAGACGATGATTCACAATTAGATCCTCCTACCGGAATATTGATTACGGGTATTCCTGGACATTACATCACCGACCTGACACTGGAAAATATTGAGATCACCTTGTTGGGTACGGGTACCGAAGAGCACGCGAAACGCGTTGTACAGGAAGCAATTTCGGAGTACCCGGAGGTGAAGACATTCGGCCCCTATATTCCTGCCTATGGCTTGTGGGCCCGCCATGTGAAGAACCTGGTGCTTAAAAACGTCATATTCCATTTAAAGAATGCGGATTCCCGACCGGAATTTATCTTTGATGATGCGGCGAAAGTGGAGATATACCGGTAACATACTGACAATGAATGAATATTTTCGTCGGGAAATATGAACAGAAAACAAACATGGCTGAATCATGTCGTTTGCATGAATATAAAAACAAATTAATAAATTAACTATGAGAACTTTTTTTACATTGCTGCTTCTGGCCGTGTCCCTCCTTCTTATGGAGTCTTGTACCAAGGTCGATCCGGTGACAAAGATTGTACAGGATCAACTAAAAGAGGAAATACTGAAAAGGGCGGAGAGTAACCTGAACGAACAACCCATCACAGTAACTGCTTTTCGGAGCGAAAGAAGCGCGGGAGGAAGTCATGATTTTTATTCGGAAGGCGATTACTGGTGGCCGGATTCACTCAATCCGGAAGGACCCTACGTACAACGTGATGGCCAGACAAATCCCGACAATTTTGTGGCGCACCGGCATGCAATGATCCGTTTCAGCACATTGGTCGGCAACCTGACGTCGGCTTATCTGCTGACAAAAGACAGGAAATACATTGATGCGGCACTGGTACATGTCCGGGCCTGGTTTATCAACGAAGAGACCAGAATGAACCCGAACCTGCTCTATGCACAGGCAATCAAAGGCATCACAACCGGTCGAGGAATCGGGATTATCGATACCATTCACCTGATTGAAGTGGTGCAATCGTTATTAAAAATGGAAGAACAGGGATTACTGTCAGAAGAGGATCTGGAAAGTACCAAACGATGGATTTCAGCGTATTTGACGTGGCTGACCACGCATCCGAATGGAATAGCCGAGATGAATGCACAGAACAACCACGGCACTTGCTGGGTGATGCAGGCTGCCATCTTTGCAAAATATGCCGGCAACAAGGAAGTGCTGGATCTCTGTACAGATCGGTACAAGACAGTTCTTCTGCCGGATCAGATGGGAACAGACGGAAGCTTCCCACGTGAGTTGCGCAGGACCAAACCCTATGGATATTCGCTTTTTAATCTTGATGCCATGGCTACGGTTTGTCGGATATTGTCGACAGAAGAGGACAACCTGTGGACATATACCACGCCGGACGGAAAAAATATACAGAAAGGGATTGATTTTTTACTGCCCTTTGTTGTAGACAAATCTACATGGAAATACAAACCCGATGTAATGTACTGGGATGAGTGGCCTGTGGCGCAACCCTTCCTTTTCTTCGGGGCAATCGGATTAAAGAATGAAACATACCTTGAGGTATGGAAAACACTCGACCATTTCCCGGTAAATGACGAGGTGATCCGCAACCTGCCGATACGCAATCCGATCATATGGCTATGATCATCATAAAGTAAACAGCATAAAAAGTAGCATCAAGCAAAATGAAAAAAGTAATTCTAAGTATATCGCTATCTCTTGTTGCGTTGTTCCTTTCAGCGCAAATAAACTGGCAACAGGTTGAACCTGGTGTTTGGAAAGGAATTGTGGGAACTCCCGAGGCATACTCTTTATTGGGTGTTGCCGGTATTTCCCCGCAATCCGAGGCGTTAAAGAAAATGCCGGCAGTAAACTTTCCTGCATTCGGGAATGAGGTGGTGGGAGCAGTATCCGACGGCAAAACATCGTTGCGGATACCGCTGGTAAAAGGAGAACAATTGTATGGCTTTGGGCTGAATTTTCAGACAGTGCATCAGCGTGGAAAAATTCTGAACCTGCATGTGGATCATTACGGTGGGAAGGATAACGGACGAACACATGCACCGGTTCCCTTTTACGTTTCCAGCCAGGGATACGGCGTATTGGTCAACTCCGCCCGCTATCTGACGGTTTACGCAGGAACAGGCGTTCGAAAAGATAGTCCCAATGCTCCGATTGCTCAGGACAGGAATACCGATAAAAAATGGTCGGCACGTCCCTATTCCGATGCTGTGGAGATCCTGGTCCCCGCCGAAGGTGTGGAAATATACCTGTTTGCAGGCCCTACCCCAATGAACGCGATCCGCAGGTATAATTTATATTGCGGTGGAGGTACCCTGCCCCCACGCTGGGGATTGGGTTTTACCCAGCGCACCCAACGACTTTATACCGATGAGCAGGTGAAGGAAGAGGTGGCACTGTTTGAAGAAAAAGGGTTCCCACTGGATTACATCGGTTTGGAACCGGGATGGCAAAGCAAAGCATATCCCTGCACGTTTGAATGGGATGAAGGAAGATATCCCGATCCGGCAGGATTTGTAAAAGAGATGGCTGAACTTGGTGTGCGCATCAATTTATGGACCAACCCCTATATCTCTCCGTCCTCAGGCATTTATAAAGAGATGGTTCCGCTGAGTGGTTCACACACTGTTTGGAATGGAATTGTACCGGATTTTTCTTTGGAGGCAGCTCAAAAAATATGGACAGAAAAACTTAAAAAAGAACATCTGTCCATCGGTGTCAGTGGCTATAAAATTGACGAAGTGGATGGTTATGACCACTATCTGTGGCCGGATGTAGCAACCTTTCCTTCCGGATTAAGTGCAGAACAGATGCGACAGACCTATGGTTTATGGGCCCAGAAAATAACCGCCGATATGTACCGCGAACAAAATGTAAGAACATTTGGTCTGGTAAGAGCTTCCAATGCAGGTGGCAATTCCATGCCCTACGTCATATACAACGATTACTACAGCCATGAAGATTTTATCACCGCATTAATCAACAGCGGGTTCAGCGGTGTACTATGGACGCCGGAAGTCAGGGGTTCCAAAACCGGTGAGGAGTGGTTAAGACGGTTCCAGTCGGTCGTTTTTTCACCCATGGCCATGATCAATGCCTGGTCCAGCGGAACAAAACCCTGGTCTTTCTCTGAGGTAAGCGAAAGCGTAAAAGAATATGCCCTTCTGCGGATGCAGATGATGCCCTATTGGTACTCTGAATTTGCAAAATACCATTTCGAAGGAACACCTCCTTTCAGGGGAATGAATCTGGAACCGGGTTTCAATGTGAAGGTGACCGAAGAAGTCCTATCTCAAAATCTGGAAGAAAATCCCTACCTGGAGGCTGTAAACAAAGAAGTAAAAGACCAGTATATGGCCGGGGAATACCTTTTGGTAGCCCCTATGTTCGTGGGTCAGGAGTCACGCAAAGTAATCCTTCCCAAAGGAAACTGGTATGATTTCTACACGGGCGAATATGCCGGAAATGGTGAGGTAATCACGGTGACACCCGGGTTGGAGAAAATACCGGTATTTGTGAAAGATGGTGGCATCATACCCATGATGACTCCCCTGTTGCATGCACCGAAAGCGGGAGAAATAGTCGATCTTGAAGTCCGTCATTACGGAACAAAGCCAAACAGCTATTTGCTTTACGACGACGATGGCGAAACATTTGATTATGAGAAGGGAGCATACTCCTGGAGAACGTTGACCGTGAAGGCAGATAAAAAGAACAAACTTGTCGGAGAAATTTCCAAAGCGGAAAAGAACAAACCAAATACAATCGGCAAGATAGCGTGGAAATTCATGACAAAATAACAACAGTTAATCAGAAAAAAGAATGATTCGTAAAAATATAGGACTCTCCATTCTGTTGTTTGTCTGTCTTGCCATACAGGCACAGGATTCCCCTGTTGCAAAAAAGATATTCAGCATCGCATCGGGAGAATTGAAACTGACGCTGATGGTGGGGAACGACGACCGGCTCTATCAGCTTTACTTTGGCAATGAAAATGTCAATGTAGAAATACCAAAGAAGCTCCCGACACGTGAATGGGAATTTTTGCCACCCTACGGAAACGGGGTACTTACCGAGCCGGCAATTCAGGCAACCCATGCTGATGGCAACACCTCCACCGAGCTTTATTATGTGAACCACAAAACGGAAGGACTGCCGGATGGACTGGAACTGACAACGATTTATTTAAAAGATCCGGCCTATCCGTTTTACGTGGAAGTCTACCTGAAATCGTATCCCAAAACCAATATCCTGGAGATATGGAATTCCATTTCACACGACGAAGACGACAAAATAACCCTTTATCGCTATGCTTCAGCATCTCCTATTTTAAAAGCCAAAGAGTACTGGATGACGCAGTTTATAGGAAACTATAAACGGGAAGCAACACTTGCAGAAGAAAGACTGTCGGAAGGAATGAAGATCCTGGATTCGAAACTCGGAATACGGGCAACGCAAATGCGCATACCATCCTTCATGCTTTCTCTGAATCAGAAAGCAGAGGAAAACAGCGGTGAAATCTTTGGGGCATCACTGAGCTGGCCGGGCAGTTTTCAACTGGCTTTTGATATGGACTGGAATAAAAACCTGCGGGTCCTGACCGGCATAAATCCTGCGGGAGCACAGTACCATCTGCTGAAAGGGGAAAAATTTGATACCCCCCCAATTGTATGGGCATACAGCAGGAGCGGAAAGGGCGATATCAGTCGGAAATTTCATCGCTGGTCCACTGATTATGTCATCAGAGACCCACAAAAGGATCGCCCTATTCTACTTAACAATTGGGAGGCAACGCATTGCGATTTTGACGAGAAGAAGTTATCCGCCCTTTTTGACGGTGCACAACAGGTGGGTGCTGAGCTGTTTCTGCTTGACGACGGCTGGTTTGGAAATGGCGAATTTTCCCGGGACGACGACAAAAGAGGATTGGGCGACTGGCAGGTTTCCCAGAAAAAACTGCCGAACGGGTTTCCTTATTTGGTGAAGGAAGCCAAAAAAAGGAACATTGATTTTGGTATCTGGATCGAACCGGAAATGGTAAATCCCAAGAGTACGCTTTACCAAAAATATCCGGACTGGATCATTACACAACCAAAGCGGGAACCCATTCTGGGTCGAAACCAGGAGATTCTCGACCTGACCCGTCCCGAGGTGCAGGCATTCGAATGGAAAGTAATAAATGACATATTACATCCCAATCCGGGCATAGCCTATGTGAAATGGGACTGCAACCGCTATGTGACACAACCGGGATCAAACTATCTTCCGGCAGGCGAGCAGAGCCATCTTTTGATTGATTACAACCGGGAGTTGTTAAAGCTGATGGACCGCTTTGCCACGAACTTCCCCAATGTCATGGCGATGATCTGTTCCGGTGGTGGCGGCAGAGTAGATTTTGGTTCGTTGAAATATTTCCATTCATTCTGGCCGAGCGACAATACAGATCCGATTCAGCGTGTAAAAATACAATGGGGTTTTTCCCATTTCTTTCCAGCAAGCACCATCTCCTCGCACGTGACCCGCATGGGAAAAGCAAAAATGAAGTTCGCCATCGATGTGGCTTTAAGCGGGGCATTCGGCGTAGACCTCGCATTGAACAATGCCACACCCGAAGAACGGGAACAAATAGCGGAAGGTATCCGTATTTACAAAAGTACCATCCGTGATATAGTGATGTCAGGAGAACTGTATCGACTTCTCTCTCCGTATGACAGTCCGACCTCTTCATTGAGTTATGTTTCGCAAAACAAAGAGCAGGCAATCCTTTATATTTATCAGATCGAAGACGGAAATACCCCCGTAATTTTCTTGAATGGCCTGGAAAAAGACAGAGACTATCTCGTTAAGGAAATCAATATTCCCAAAGGGACTATCTCGAGATTTCCGGCAAATGAGAAACAATTTTCTGGTTTGGAATTGATGGAGAAGGGAATTAAAAATCCGCTGTCGGTGAAGTACGAGAGTGCCATATTTGAAATTAGTATTGTAAAAAAATAATCGCATGAAGAAACAGCGTTTTTTGATTATATTTCTGTTGTTGCATACATATATGTTTGCTCAGAACGGAGACAGGTGGAGTATACAGGAGGATGGTTGCATCCGGTGGGTGATTGAACAGGGCAATATTCCGCATGCCGATCATCTTGAGATGAGCGGACAAATGTTATCGGTTGTGCTGCGATACGGAGTAGACGCGGAAGGGGCTTTTCATTTGAACAGAAGTCTGGTCTTCCCGATGCTCAGGATGAAGCCAAATAAAACCCAAAGCAACCTGAAACAACGTTTTGATGTCAGCATTCCGGCATTGATCACCGTGGAAGATAAAAGTTTAACAAATGAGAAAGTGAAGGAGATCACGTTCGATGGTATGTTGAAAGTTGAAAGCTCTTTCAGTTATATCAGTGGCAGAAACCAGGTGAACGATGGAATTAAAATGACCCGACGCCTTTATCCTTCCGCATTATCGCCCTTCTATTGTGAAGAATACGCTTTAGAAAACACGAAAGAGAAGCCTGTCACAATACGTATTCCGGAGTGGAAAATTGCCTATTCCACTCCCGATTCTGCAGGCGTGTATGGGGCGTATAAGGTAGAAGCTCTGTTATCGAAAAATGGAACATTCGTGCTGAGACCAGGTGAAAAACTGGAGTTTTACGCGCTGTTTTCCGGTAGAAAAATCAATAAATCTCCTTACCTCAATGCAAACATGATAGCTGAGCAAGATGCCAGGAAAAAACTGCTTGAACAATGGAGCAATAACCTGGTGTTAAGCACTCCGGATACTGTTTTAAACAGCATGTTCGCATTTGCAAAAATAAGGGGTGCTGAAAGTATTTACAGAACAAAGGGGGGACTGATGCACGGCCCTGGCGGAGAATCATACTACGCAGCAATCTGGGCCAATGATCAGGCCGAATACATCAACCCCTTTTTCCCATACCTGGGTTATGATGTAGCAAACGAGTCGGCATTAAACTCATTCCGCCATTTTGCACGTTTTATGAATCCGGAATATAAGCCGATACCCAGCTCCATCATTTCGGAAGGAATGGGCACCTGGCACGGGGCCAAAGACCGGGGTGACGGATCCATGATTGCCTATGGTGCGGCACGATACGCACTTGCTCGCGGCAACAAAGCCGAAGCGATGGAGCTATGGCCACTTATAGAGTGGTGTCTTGAGTTTTGCAACCGGAAACTAACGCCCTCCGGTGTGGTGGCATCCGATTCCGACGAATTGGAGAACAGGTTTCCGGCGGGTGACGCCAATTTAACCACTTCTTCGTTGTATTTTGATGCTTTACATTCAGCCGTTTTGCTGGGAAAAGAATTGGGTATACCTGCTTCCAAACTAAAGATATACGATCAACAGGCCAAAGCGCTCGAAAAAGCCATTGAAAAACATTTTGGATATGAAATTGAAGGGTTTCACAGCTATCGCTATTATGAAGGCAACGAAATACTTCGCTCCTGGATATGTATGCCTTTGACAGTGGGGATATACACCCGTGCCAAAGGGACCGTAGATGCCCTGTTTTCACCAAGGCTATGGACAGATAATGGATTGCTGACACAGGCCGGCACGGAGACTTTCTGGGACAGGTCTACCTTGTATGCGCTCAGAGGAAGCATTGCAGCCGGAGAAGTGGCAAAAGGGATCAGTTTCCTGAAAAAATATTCTCGCAAAAGATTGTTGGGAGATCATGTACCCTATGCCATAGAAGCATGGCCTGAAGGAGAACAACGTCATCTGTCGGCCGAAAGTGGGCTTTATTGCCGTATTTACACGGAAGGTCTGTTCGGCATACGCCCCACCGGACTCAGGAAGTTCGATATGACTCCCCGTCTGCCGCAAGATTGGAATTTCATGAATTTGGAAAACATCAAAGCGCATGAAACCAATTATTCTATATTTATTAACAGGCTGAATAACAATCTCCTGGAGGTAACAGTCACAAAAAACAATCAACAACCCGTGATAAAAAAACGGATTAAAGAAGGTGAAAAAATTTCAGTACGCCTTTAAAATATTTCTTAAAACCAGAATCAATCAACCAAAAAATATAAGCAGTTATGAACAAAAAACTATTTTTATCTCTGGCAATCATCCTGATGTCGGTAGGCGGATTTTCTCAAAACTCGAATTCAGCTTTGGATTACAACGAAAAGATGAGCTGGTGGCGCGATGCGAAATTCGGCATGTTTATTCATTGGGGACCTTACTCAATGTATGGTGGTGTGTATAACGGATTCAACCAGCAACGCGGCGGTGCGGAATGGATTATGAATCGCTGTAAAATTCCGGTGATGGAGTATCGGGCAAAGGCAAGTACCTTTAATCCGGTAAACTGGAATGCCGAAGAAGTGGTGAAACTGGCTAAAGAGACGGGAATGAAATATATGGTCTTCACGACCAAGCATCATGATGGATTTGCCATGTTTCAAAGCAATGCAAGCAATTTTAACATCGCTGACTACACCCCTTTTAAGCGGGATGTAATCGATGAATATGTAAAGGCTTGCCGGAAGTATGACATGAAATTCGGTTTTTATTATTCCCAGTCACAGGACTGGTGTAATTCAGGCGGTGCTACGGCGCGCAAGCTTATGGCTGAAGGCTGGCCAAATCCCGACTCGGTACGAATCAACGAGTTTACGGCTGCCAACCGCGGCGCCTGGGACTGCCTGCAAACAGCCAATACCTTCGACGAATATTTTCACAGAGTGGCACTCCCGCAGGTAAAGGAACTGTTGGAGCGGTACAGCGACGTGTCGGTCATCTGGTGGGATACCCCCATGTCAATCACAGATGAACAGGCTTCCAAATTACAAGCTGAGCTGGCTAAATATCCACAGGTAATTACCAACGACCGGCTAAAAAGGCCCAACTTCGCAGGTGATTTCAAAACGCCGGAAGGCTTGATTCCAAAGGCGGAGGATATTGTGGGAGTAGACTGGGAAACCTGCATGAATATCGGTAGTTCATGGGGATTTAAATCCTGGGAAGACAAATGGAAATCACCCTACGAATTAATCAAAAATCTGATATCGATCGCTGCCCGTGGCGGAAACTACCTGCTGAACATTGGCCCTACCCCACTGGGAGATGTTCCCGATGAAGCAAAATCACGGTTACATGAGATGGGGAAATGGATGTCGGTATATGGCGAAGCAATTTATGGGACGCAGCGAAGCCTTATTTACCCTGCCTGGGGCGAATGTACGCGTAAGGATGTAGGGAATAAAACCGTGCTGTACCTGTGCGTCTCCGAGTGGCCAAAGGACGGCAAACTCATTTTCGATGCAAACTACAAGGTCAGAAAAGCCTCTTTGCTACACGACAACAACGCCCTGAAGGTGGACCGAAAAAACAAGCAGATCGTCATCCAGGTTCCGCAGCAGGCTCCCAACGAATATGTATCAGTGATAAAACTCGAGTTAAACGAGAAATTGCCCGTCAGCAAACTGATATCCAACACGGCCAAATATTTTGAAATCGCGGATGAACAAAATAATTTAAAATGAAGACAACAGCATATCATACAGCGTTGCTTTTCCTCGGAATCATACTTTCGTTTTGTTCTTCCGATGAACAAGCTTCAGCGGATTTAAAACTTTGGTATGACGCACCTGCCCGGATATGGGAAGAAGCATTGCCGCTCGGAAACGGCAGCCTGGGGGCAATGGTTTTTGGCAATCCCCAGAATGAGGTGTACCAAATGAATGAGGAAACGCTGTGGTCCGGCCCCAGTGAAGAGCGGAACAATCCTATGGGGCCTGCAGCTTTGCCCAAAATTCGCGAAGCAATTGACAAAGGCGATTACAAGCTTGCCGAAAGCTTATGGAAAAACAATTCACAAGGTCCGTATACAGCCAGATACCTGCCTCTTGCCAACCTGTTGCTAAATATGCATGGCGAAGGGAATGACGTGGAAGATTCCTATCGTGATCTGAATATATCGGATGCCACTGCCAGTGTCTCATACAGGATAAATGACATCGAATACAAAAGAAGCAGTTTTATCTCATTTCCCGACCGTGTCATGGTCATTCAACTCGAAGCAAACAAAAAAAAGGCCATCTCTTTTGATCTGGGGTTAAACAGTGATTTACGTTACGAGACCTTCGTTGAGGGCAACAAATTGATCTTAAGAGGAAAAGCGCCGTACTATGTGGCAAACAGAAAATATGATCCCAATCAGATTCTATACTCAGAGGAGAAAGATGGTCCTGGATTGAATTTCGAGGTCCACCTACTTGTCATTCCCAAGGGCGGTCACATCGAAACGAATGATTCTGTTTTGTCGCTGTCCAATGCGAACTCGGCGACGATCCTTGTTGCTGCGGCAACAAGCTACCACAGCGATTCATTTGCTCAATCCTCCACCGATCTGACTTTAGCCGGGGAAAAAGCGGAAGAATATCTGACTAAAGCACAAGCTCTTGGATATAAGAAACTGCTCGGCAGACACAAAGAAGATTACAAAAATTTATTCGACAGGGTTACCCTGGATTTGGGCGAAGGAAAAGAAGAACTTCCCGTAAACAAGCGCCTGGCAGCATTCCAAAATGATGATTCAGACAAGGGATTAATCGAACTTTACTACCAATATGGACGATACCTGACCATTGCTTCCTCCAGAGCGGGGAGCTTACCATCCAATTTGCAGGGGATATGGAACAGGTATGTTCAACCACCCTGGGGGTCCAATTACACCACCAACATCAATACGGAAATGAATTACTGGCCGGTGGAGACCACCGGACTTCAGGAGTGTTTCGAGCCACTGGTTTCGTTTGTCGAACGTCTTTCGCGGGAAGGTGCTAAAACGGCGAAAATAAACTACGGTATTGACAAAGGATGGCTCGCACATCACAATTCCGATGCATGGGCGCAAACCTCACCGACCGGTGGGTATGACCAGGATCCGAGTGGTACCCCCCGATGGTCGTGCTGGCCCATGGCAGGTGTGTGGTTTTGCCAGAACCTGTGGGAACATTACGCATTTCAGGGCGACAGGAAATATCTCGAAGAAAAAGCGTATCCCCTGATGAAAGGGGCGGCAGAATTTATGCTACAGTGGCTGCAGGAGGACACTGAAAGTGGCTATCTGGTCACCAATCCGTCTTCTTCACCCGAGAATAATTTCAAGTTTATCGATCCGAACGGAAAAGAGCAGATGGGTGTCATTGCAAAAGCCACAACCATGGACATGAGTTTAATCCGGGATCTGTTTGTCAACAGCATACGGGCTTCGGAAATACTGGAGACAGATGCATCCTTCAGGGATGAATTAAAAACAGCCTTGTCTCGTCTATACCCTCCACACATGGGATCAAAAGGACAACTTCAGGAGTGGCACAAAGACTTTGAGGATGTGGATCCTCATCACCGCCATGCTTCGCATCTCCTGGGATTACATCCGGGAAAGGAGGTTTTGCCCCGTGTCAATCCCGACTATGCAAAAGCCACAAAACGCACGCTTGAATTGCGAGGCGACGGAGGCACAGGATGGGCCATGGCGTGGAAAATTAATTTCTGGGCAAGGCTGGAAGATGGCAATCACGCATACAAGATGTTGAAAAATGCGTTGAGGCATGTGGATGCCACAGAAGTATCCATGAAGGGAGGCGGCACCTATTCCAACCTGTTTGACGCACATCCGCCATTTCAAATTGACGGCAATTTCGGAGGTACGGCAGGCATTACCGAAATGTTGTTGCAAAGCCATTCTGACGAGATTTTTATTTTGCCGGCACTTCCCGATAACTGGCGTTCAGGGTCGGTAAAAGGACTTCATGCCAGGGGAGGCTTTATCCTGGATTTCGAATGGGAAAACGGTCTTTTAAAAAATGTTATCATACAATCCACGCTGGGAGGAAATTGTCGACTGAGAACACACGCGCCACTTCAGGCAAAAGGTGTATCTTTGCAAAATGCACAGAACAATAACCCAAATGGTTTCTATCCTGAACCTGTTTTGCCCGCTTTCATATCGAACAGCAGTGAAACAAATGTGGATCTTTTATTGAAAGAGACTAGTCTGATCGATTTCGATACAGAAAAAGGAAAGAGCTATAAATTGACCGCGAACCTAAATTAAACACCTACAGCAAGAAATAGTGAAATTAAAATGGACTATGAATAAAAATTGGATGTCTGTAGTCTTTCTCCTCTTCTTTGTGTTGACAGCACAATCTCAAAACAGAGGGGATGAACAGGGCATGGCCATACTGGAAAAACTACAATTGCCACAGGATAAAGAAGCCGTATCGGATGCCTACGCAACCTGGTGGACAAAATCACAGGAAAATCTAAACCATCGCATGGAATGGTATGCCGATGCAAAGTTCGGATGCTTTATCCATTGGGGTGTTTATTCCGTTCCTGCGGGGGTGTGGAAAGGCAAAAATGTGGGAGGCTATACCGAACATCTCATGCGCAAAGCGCAGATTCCGTTGGTAAATTATATCAAAGAACTGGTTTTGCCTTTTAATCCGGTAGATTTTGATGCAGATGAATGGATGCAGACAATTCGCGATGCCGGCATGAAATACGTAGTCATTACAGCCAAGCATCACGATGGGTTCGCGATGTATTTTTCGGACGTCTATCCGTATGACATGTCACTGACAAAGTATAACAATGATCCCATGATCGCACTTCGGGAGGCTGCCCGAAAGTATGGTATCAAATTCGGGTTTTACTATTCGCATGCATTCGATTGGGAACATCCCTGCGCACCGGGAAATGATTGGGAATACCCCGATCATCCCGGAGGCGACCGTCTGGTGGGAGGAAGCGATTGGTGGCTTACGATGCCAGAATATCTTCCGATTGCCGACAAATATGTCAGGGAAAAATCTATTCCCCAAATAAAGGAGTTGATCAAAAGGTATGATCCGGATCTGATGTGGTTTGACACACCCCACAAATTGCCGTTATACCAAAATATCCGCATCCTAAAGGCTATCCGGGAAATAGATCCGGAAAATAAAATTGTCGTGAACGGACGACTGGCTCGTTTTGACGATAAAAACTTAGGCGACTATGCCAATACGGGTGATCGTGCGGCGTACCTCTACCCCACCCCGGGTTTTTGGGAATCTATTCCCACAACCAACGAATCTTACGGTTATAGCATCGTGGACACGGAACGCAAGCCGGTCACTCATTTTGTGCGTCTGCTTTCTTCTGCGGTAGCCAAAGGGGGAAACATTTTATTGAACGTGGGCCCGATGGGAAATGGGAAATGGGACGATAAAGACGTGGCCATCGTCCTCGAAATTGGGAAATGGCTAAAAGTAAACGGTGAAGCTATCTATGGTGCTCAAAAAACAGATTTACCCGTGCAATCGTGGGGCGAAACAACCAGGAAGGGTGACACCCTCTATGCACACGTACATCAATGGCCTAAAAGTGGTATGCTCACTGTCGGGGGACTGACTTCAGAAATTGACAAAGCCTGGATTGTTTCGGATCCTCAAAAAAAGAAAGTATCTTTCTCGCAGATAAATGACAAGGATATGGCTGTTTATCTGCCCGCAAACGCTCCGGACAGCATGAACACCGTCATTGCCTTTGCACTAAAAAAAACAGTAAAAGCCTATCCGGTCCGGCTGTTGGACGATACGGGAGATAACATACTCTTTACTTTTGATGCCGAATTGATGGGCACTGGGTTAAGTTTCGGCGATGGAAAGGTCAACAGAAATTACGTGACAAACTGGAAAACGAATGATCAGTGGATAAGATGGAAAATGAGAATCAACAAACCGGCTAAATATGATCTCTTCCTGGATTATAACACCGCCGGAGATTCCGGTACGGGGGAAGTGATCTTCAATATTGCCGGTGAGAATTTCAGGGTTAACTACCCTGCACACTCTGAAAAGAAAGGAACGAACAGTATCTTTATCGGTCGCATAGAATTAACGACAGACGAGGTTGAATGTTCTCTCAGGGGAAAGAATTATCAAGGGAATCAATACATGAACCCCATCGCTGTCCGATTTATAAAAATGCCGTAAAACAGTTTTTTTACAATTTATAGAGAATAGAATACAATAAATAATTACCATAATCCTTAATAATATGAACGTAAATAGAAGAGAATTTATTAAAAAAATGAGTGCCGGAGCAGCAGGAATTGCAGTAAGCAGTTCAATCATGAGTATACCGGCGAAAAGCTACAAACGAATCATCGGTTCCAATGACCGTATTTATGTTGCCATAGCCGGCCTGGGTCGTAGATTGGGAGCTTACTACGAACCCATTGCCACGAAAAAAGCAAATGTGGAATTGGTCTACCTGTGTGACGTGATGGAAAAGCAGCGAGTAAGAGCACTACAGAACTTTTCCAAACATATCGACTACAAACCTAAATTGGAGAATGATATCCGCAAAGTACTTGATGACCAGAAAGTGGATGTGTTGATTAATGCCACACCAGACCACTGGCATACTCCGGGATCCATCATGGCGATGAAAAGCGGAAAACATGTGTACGTAGAGAAACCATGTAGCCACAACATGTTCGAAAACGAACTGCTGGTGGAAGCAGCTAAAAAATTCGATAAAGTGGTACAGATGGGAAACCAGCAACGTTCTTCGCCACATACCACAGAAATAATTCAGGAAATTCACCGTGGTATCATTGGAACACCCTACAAAGCACNNGTTACCAACACGAGAGGTGAAGTACCGTTACAAAAAAAAGCGCCCGCGCCCGCCGGCCTCGATTGGGATCTTTTTCAGGGTCCTGCACCGCGACGTGAATACACCACAGAAACATGGGATTACAACTGGCACTGGTACGGATGGGATTACGGTACTGCAGAGACTGGTAACAATGCCACCCATGAGCTGGACATCGCGCGTTGGGCACTGAACGTGAACTTCCCTCTCCGGGTAGATGTGGAAGCTGCCAAACGTCATTTTATCCATGACGGTTGGGAAATGTACGATACCATGGATGCCACCTTCCGCTTTACCGGGGATAAAATTATCCAGTGGGATGGGAAAAGCCGTACCGGATATGATACCTACGGAGGAGGAAGAGGAACTATTATCTATGGGAGCGAAGGTACCGTATTTATAGACCGGGGTAAGTATAGTCTTTTTGATAGGAACGGTAAACTGGTGAAAGACAACAAGTCATCAGCAAGCGAAGCAGGAACGGCTCTGGGAGGTGGCGGAGACATGACCACCGGACATGTGGTCAATTTCTTTGAAGCCATCAGGGGTAAGGAAAAACTGACTGCACCCATCGACGATGCCAGTATCAGCATGGCCATGGTTCACTATTCGAACGTTGCCTACCGCATAGGGAAAGGATTCGACATCGATGAAAAAACCGGCAAAATGTATGACCGCGATGCGATGAAACTATGGAGCCGCAATTATGAACCCGGATGGGAACCCACAATATAAATTGAAATTTTAAAAATAAGATGAACAAAATATTTTATTTACTCAGTATCCTCGCCTTCGGCTTTTTCACCGCTTGCAAGGCACAGGTACCCGGTGATTTGGTGAAACAGAATTTCGATTTTGCTGCAGAACAACTGGTTTATGCCCTGCAGCAAATAGATTCTGTGAAAGCAAACGATAGTCGCGATTCTCTCACCAAAACAGAAAAACCGCTGGTCAGTCCCCGTACCCTGGATGAAAACGGAAATCTGAAATTGGTTGTTTCCCGGGACTGGACCAGCGGTTTTTTTCCCGGGGAGTTGTGGTACATGTATGAACATACAAAAGATCCGGATTGGGAAAAACAGGCAAAAGCATTTACGGCCTCACTCGAAGAACAAAAGTTCACCAAAACCACCCACGATTTGGGTTTCATCCTGTATAACAGTTTTGGTAACGGGCTGCGGCTGACGAACGACCAAAGTTACAAGCTTATCTTGATGGAAGCGGCGAACTCACTTATTTCCAGATACAAACCCAATGCCAAAATTATCCGTTCATGGGATCACAACCGCGACAAGTGGCAATGTCCGGTGATCATCGACAACATGATGAACCTGGAATTGCTATTCTGGGCATCCAGGGAAAGCGGTGACTCCACCTATTACAATATTGCCGTGAATCATGCTAACACGACCATGAAGAATCATTTTCGACCAGATTATGGTACCTATCACGTGGTCGACTACGACACCATTACCGGTGAAGTATTGAACCGTCATACCCATCAAGGTTATGCACATGAGTCTACCTGGGCCCGGGGCGAAGCATGGGCATTGTACGGTTATACCATGTGTTACCGGGAAACAAAAAACAACGCCTATCTGGACCAGGCCCGGCATGTGGCAGACTTTATCTTTACGAACCCCAACCTGCCGGAGGATCTGATCCCTTACTGGGATTTTAATGCACCAGCCATACCCGACGAACCCCGTGATGTCTCTGCAGCCACAATCATCGCATCGGCGCTCTATGAGCTGAGCACCTATGGCGGAGACAAGGCGGATCAATACAAAGAACAGGCAGATACCATCCTGAAGAATCTGACACTTCACTATCGCGCCACACTGCATGACGACGGCGGATTTCTGTTGCTTCACAGTACCGGGTCAAAGCCGTCGAACTCCGAAGTGGACGTACCACTGGTATATGCCGACTATTATTTTCTGGAAGCGCTCTTACGAAAAGAAAAAAATGAAAATGATCTCTCTTTAACTAAAAAATAAAATGAAGCAACCAAAATATCTGTTGACAATTTTGTTTCTGGGCTATAATCTGATTGCCGGATACGGACAGATCAATTATTCTCAGAAAACAAGATTGAATGATCACTGGGAGTTCTTAAAATCAGACCTGGGCAGTATCTGGGAGGCGGTACGCCCCGGCTCCGAAGGCTCCCCGGAGATGGTACCGCTGTGGGAGCAGGTAACACTGCCCCACTGCTACAATGCTACCGATGCTGTGGATCCGGACCTCAACTACTATCAAGGTCCGGCCTGGTACAAAACACTTTTGTCTGTAGACAACCCTTTTAAAGAGGGTCGCACACTGCTCCACTTCGAGGGAGCAGGTCAAAAAACAAAGGTCTTTATTTATACAGAAGAGGTGGCATCTCATGTGGGAGGCTATGATGAATGGGAGGTAGATATCACCGAAGCGGTACGCCGTTTTCTTTCCTCGGACGATGCAAAACGATTTAAAGGAAAGATTCCCCTCTCTATTCGTTGTAACAACTCGAGGGATACAGAGATGATCCCGTCCGATCTTTCCGATTTTAATCTATACGGGGGAATATACCGATACCTGAATCTGGTATACACGCCGGCATTAGCCCTCCGGTCAGTACGTGTGGATGCCACTGTCGATGCCAAAGGGAAAAACGGTGTACTGGATATTTTCGCCACTTTCAATCAAAATAAACCGACCGGTACCCTGAATGTGAAAGTATTCTCGCCGCAGAACAAACTGCTGAAAGAGCAGAATATCCGGCTGGAAGACTTCTCCGGTCAGAAACCGTTGTCCTTTTCTTTGAATAAGCCGGAGTTGTGGGCACCGGAGCATCCTTCACTTTACCGGTGTGAAGTGACATTACAATCGGAGTCCGGATCCATGAAAGCAGAAGAAAAATTTGGTTTCCGTCATTTCGAATTTGTCAAAAAAGGGCCGTTCATGCTGAACGGAAAACGACTACTGCTGCGTGGCACCCACCGTCATGAAGATCATGCGGGAGTGGCGGCCGCCATGACAGAAGAGATGATTGTAAAGGAGATGGAGATGATGAAATCCATGGGAGTCAACTTTATCCGACTGGGTCACTATCAACAATCACGCATCGTGCTTGAGGAGTGCGACAGGCTGGGCATCCTTGTCTGGGAAGAGATACCCTGGTGCCGTGGGGGACTGGGGGGCGACCTGTACAAGGAACAGGCACGACGCATGCTTGCAAACATGATCTCCCAGCATCGGAACCACCCCTCGGTGATCTTGTGGGGATTGGGAAATGAGAACGACTGGCCAAATGATTTTCCGGAATTCGACAAGGAGAAAATCAGGATCTTTATGAAAGAGCTTCATCTGCTTTCTCATACACTCGACGATTCACGGCTCACTTCCATCCGGCGGTGCGATTTCTGTAAGGACATTGTGGATGTATATTCCCCCTCCATCTGGGCTGGCTGGTACAGAGGCATTTATACAGATTATAAAAATGTTTCGTACAATGAGATGCAGAAAACCGATCATTTCCTGCATGTGGAATGGGGAGGAGATAACCATGCACGCCGTCATGCGGAGGATCCCTATATCAATCTGGATAAGATTGACAGTGGCGGACAAAAAGCAGACGAACGTGCCGGTGACGCATCGCTCTACGGTGGTACGGCAAGGGCATCGCGCGATGGAGACTGGAGCGAGTCCTATATCTGTGATCTGATCGACTGGCACCTGAAGGAGCAGGAGACCATGCCCTGGTTGACCGGCGCAGCCTACTGGCCCTTCAAGGACTTCTCCACACCGGTACGTCCCGAAAATCCTGTACCCTATATGAATCAGAAGGGCGTCGTAGAAAGAGATATGACCCCGAAAGAAGCATTCTACGTCTTTCAATCCTATTGGACGGAAAAACCGATGATCCGTATTTACGGTCATACATGGCCGGTACGATGGGGCAAACCCGATGAAGAAAAAACCATCAAAGTATATTCTAACTGCGATGAGGCAGAGCTTTTTCTCAATGGACGAAGCATGGGTGTAAGGAAACGTGACAGTCAGGATTTTCCTGCTGCAGGATTACGCTGGAACACCACCTTTGAGCCGGGACAAAACGAGGTGAAGGTAATTGGCAGGAAAGGAAAAGATAGTGTTGAGGACAACATTGCGTTCGACTACGAAACACGTCCCTTCGGCAAACCGGCAAAAATAGTTGCCCGTGTGATCGAAGATACCGAAACATATGCCTGGGTCGAAGCAGAACTTCGCGATCAGCACGATGTGCCCTGTCTTACCTCGACCGATTATATTCGTTTTGATGCCACCGGTGACGGAGAGTTGGTTGTAAATATGGGCACTTCCACTGCTTCATCTAAGGTACAGGCATATAACGGACGGGCAAGGGTAAAATTGCTAAAGAAAGGACCGAAGAGCATCGTATCTGTGAAATCGGGTATATTGGAAACCGTTTTTATGGAAATAAAATAGAACATCCAACTCATAATCCAACTTGTTGATTGATTTGAATTTGCTAACATCTCCAAATGAAAAATAAGACATTTAGCCTCATCCTGATCTGTTTTACATGGATCGTTGCACAGGCACAGGATATGGAAAATAGCTGGGACAAAAACATTTCAAGGAATGAACATCCCAATATTCAATGGTTCAAAGATGCCAAGTTTGGTCTGTTTATCCATTGGGGACTTTATTCTAAACTTGGCGGTGTATGGAAGGATAAGAACTACTATGGTAGCGGCGAATGGATTATGAATGTGGCAAAAGCAAACGTGGATGCTTATGCGGAAGAAGCAGCCAACATGGACCTGTCGGATTACAATCCGGAAGAATGGGCCATGTTGGCCAAAAAGGCGGGCATTAAATATGTGGTTATCACGGCCAAGCATCACGAGGGATTTACCATGTATGATTCCAAAGTCAGTGATTTTACCATTGTGAAATCCACAAAATATGGCAAAGATCCCATGCTGCCACTTTCTCAAAAGATACGTGAGCAGGGAATTGAATTTGGATTTTACTATTCTCAGTTTCTGGACTGGCACGAACCCAATGGCGGAGGAAACAGGTGGGATTTTGATGAATCGAAGAAAAACTATCAGGAATATTATTCCAGGAAGGCCATCCCACAGCTGAAAGAATTGCTTTCAAATTATGGGCCTCTCGGAACCATCTGGTTTGATATGCCAGGTGGACTTACCTATGAACAAACAAAAAGTTTGGTGGACACGTTGCGTAAGATCCAGCCAAATTGTTTATTCAGCAGTCGTGTGGGTCAGGGATTGGGTGATTATCGTGATTTCGGAGACTCTGAAGTCCCTGCCCGCCCTATTCACGGAGCCTGGGAATCGATCTATACGCACAACGACTCATGGGGATTCATTGCCCATGATAAGAATTTTAAATCTCCCAAAGAAATTATTCAACTTCTGGCAGAAGTAGCCTCAAAAGGAGGAAATTTGATGTTGAATGTGGGTCCCGACGGAAAAGGCGCTATTCCTACTTATTCCCGTAAATATCTGCTGGAAGTGGGTAAATGGCTTGATCGATTCGGAGATGGCATTTACAAGACGACGTATGGATTAATTCCCAGGCAACCATGGGGTGTTACCACAACCAAACCCGGAAAACTGTATCTGCATATTTTTGATCTGCCCGAAAACCATCAGATCTTGGTTCCGGGAATGAATGTCGATATTCAGCATGTGTATCAGTTAGATTCCGGAGAGAAACTAAGCTGGAATAAAAACATCGATGATCTCACTGTCACCCTTCCTGTACTGACCGACTCCCGCAATACCGTGGTTGTTGTGGAATACGCAGGAGTCTTAACCGACAAATATGATCAACTTCCGGTAACCATCTCAGCCCAATATACATTTAACGAGCTTTTGCCCCATAATGCAACAAGGGAAGGGGTAGCAAATGTTAAATCAATCACACACAGCGATTATTTTGGAAACTGGAAGCATACCACCTGCTTAACAGAACTGAAAAAGCCAGAAGATGTCGCTCATTTTAATCTTCGGTTCACTGACCCAGGCGATTATAAAATCATGCTATCATACAATTGTGAAGTCGAAAATAGTCGTCAGGAAGGAGTAATTGAATTTAACAAACAAAAATATTTGTTTCAGACAGTCAGAACGGGAGGCAATTATACCAATAAGGAGCCATTGATGTTCTACAACCATAACATTGCAATCGTGACAGTTACTAAACCCGGAATTTATTCGCTGAAAATATATCCATTGAGGGAAGGGAAAGAATTATTCAAGCTAAAATCAATCCAGATAGATCCTATCAAATGAAAATAAATCCCTTTTTTTGCATTGTGGCCGAATAAGTTTATTTGTATTAGATTGCTTTTTTGATGTAAAGTAGTTCATTTCAATTGCGGTATTAATTGTTACTTTTGGAGTATGAAAACCGGATAAATAACACATTTATGAAAAAAAATATTCTTCTTATGCTTGGGATACTCCTTCTTTTATCGTGCCGCACCGAACCGCAAAGTTCCATGATCCCCCAAAGCACGGTGAAGATTGAGGAGGGAGATAGCAAAGAGTTCATTATAGAAAAGGCAGCGCATGTGGTACCCACGGTGAATCAACTGGATGCGATGGAAAATGAATTTATCGCTTTCATTCACTTCGGTCCCAATACCTTCACCCGCAAGGAGTGGGGCAACGGAATGGAGGATCCGGCAGTTTTTGATTTGCGAACAATCGACACCGACCAGTGGTGCCGGGCCATGAAATCGGCCGGCATGAAAATGGTGATTTTTACCGCCAAGCACCACGATGGGTTTGTACTCTGGCAGAGCCGCTATACCAACCACGGAGTGGCATCATCCGGTTATCGCAATGGAAAAGGTGATGTGCTGAAAGAGCTATCTGAATCCTGTAAAAAATATGGTTTAAAACTTGGCATCTACCTCTCTCCGGCCGATCTGTATCAAATTGAGCACCCCGAGGGCCTGTACGGTAACCTGAGTGAATACACCAAACGCACCATTCCACGCAAAGTAGAGGGTCGCCCCTTTGAAAACAAAACCACCTTTGAGTTTGAGGTGGATGATTACAACGAATATTTTCTGAACCAGCTCTTTGAATTGCTGACCGAATATGGTGATATTCATGAGGTATGGTTCGACGGGGCACACCCGAAGAGAAAAGGGGGACAAACCTATCACTACGCGGCATGGAGGGAGTTGATTCGTACGCTTGCACCCAAGGCGGTGATTTTTGGGCGAGAAGATATTCGCTGGTGCGGCAATGAGGCAGGAGCAACCCGCGAGACGGAGTGGAATGTGATCACTTATGAGGAAGATCCCAACCTCTCCACGGAATTTTCCGATATGACGGACAATGACCTCGGTTCGCGGGAAAAACTTTACAAGGGAAAATATCTGCATTACCAGCCGGCAGAAACAAACACTTCCATCCGTGAAGGATGGTTTTACCGGGACGACGCCAACCAGAAAGTGCGCAGCGCGGATGATGTGTTTGACATATATGAGCGTTCCGTAGGTGGTAATTCCATCTTTTTGCTGAATATCCCTCCCAATCGTGAAGGAAAATTCTCACCCCGTGATGTCGCAGTATTGGAAGAGGTAGGAAAAAGGATACAGGAGACCTATTCAGTCAATCTCTTTGAGAAAGCACGAGGTCCTAAGGAGGTACTCGATGGCAAGGCCGACAGCTATCTGGTTGTGGACAATGACGATCGTTCATTCACCATCAGTTTGCGTAAACCGGCAACCATAAACAGACTGATCCTGCAGGAAGCCATTGCCACGCACGGAGAACGAGTGGAGACACATGGGGTAGATGCCTGGATCGATAACCAATGGGTGGAAATTGCAAAAGCAACCAATATCGGCTACAAGCGTGTTCTCCGGTTTCCGGAAGTAACCACAAACAAAATACGAATCCGGATCACAGCGTCACGTCTTAACCCGGCCATCAGCAACGTTTCAGCCCACTATTACCATGCCCGTCCGCCACAGTTGTCGTTTTCACGCAACAAAGAGGGAGTGGTGACCATTGCTCCGCTGCAAGGCGTGTTTAACTGGAACCTACACGGAGAAAATGCAGCAGAGAACCTGAACGCGGGTTATGAAATATTTTATACAATCGATGGAACAGAACCCAGCCGGACCTCCTTAAAATATGAGGGACCCATCCCGGTGATCAATAGCGAACTCAAGGCGGTTTCATTTCTCAATGAGATACAGGGAGCAGTTGAACGAGAGACCTTTGGGATAGCCAAGAAAGCGTGGGAACCTGCCGGCGTAAGCAGTCAACGAGACAGACGTCCCGCTACAGCAGCTTTCGATGCAAACCCCTCTACCTACTGGCAGTCGGAGGAAAAGCCCACTCCCCACTTCATTGCCATTGATCTGGGTAGCGAGCAGGAGCTGAAGGCGATGGTCTACACACCACAAACATTCTACCCTGGTGGAATGATGGCGAAAGGAGATATCCAGGTAAGCAGCGACGGCAAGCGCTGGACTACAGTAGAAAGCTTTGAATTTGGCAACCTGGCGAATGATCCCACCAAACGGACACACCGGTTCACCCTACCGGTAACAACCCGCTTTGTGCGTGTGTTGGCCACACAAATTGAGGGTGAAGGAAACCATGTAGCCGTTACCGAGTTGGATTTTTTATAACAGTCCATCTTGTTCAATCCGAAAATAAAACTCCTTACACCAGTATATTACAATAACTTTAACCACAAGATAGATTCTGATGATGAGAAAAAAAATATTCCCGCTGCTGACCATGCTGATAATTGTGACAGGCTGTACGTTACAACCGGGAAAAAAAGAGACACAAGCGTTGCAGTTGGTATACGATAAACCGGCCCGGCTGTGGGAAGAGACACTTCCCCTCGGCAACGGCCGCATTGGCATGATGCCCGACGGAGGCGTGGATGTGGAACAGATTGTACTGAACGACATCACCCTATGGAGCGGCAGCGAGGATCCCGAAGCATTCAATCCCGAAGCCATTCAATATCTGCCTCAGATACGTGAACTGCTGCTAGCAGGAAAAAACAGCGAGGCGCAACAACTGATGTACCGCCATTTTCGATGCGGTGGAGAAGGCTCAGGTTATGGGAGTGGGAAAGATGTGCCATATGGCAGCTTTCAAATGCTGGGCGATTTGCAGATCACACATACCTATGCCAACAATGATAGCGTGCACGATTACCGCCGTATGCTGTCATTAAACGATGCAGTAGCCACAATGGAATTCAGCAAAGGGGATGTACATTTCTCACGTGAATATTTTGCTTCTTTTTCCGACGATGTTCTCCTGATCAGAGTATCGGCCGACAAGAAAAAATCCGTTGGCTTCAACCTCGCCCTCTCCCGTCCCGAAAGGGCAAATATCTCTGTGGAAGAGCATATACTTTATATGGAGGGACAACTCAACGACGGGCACAACGGTGACAAGGGGATACGTTACTTCACCAAATTGCAGATCGTGAACAAGGGCGGCACGGTTTCATCGGATGGAAAAGGACTCTCCTTGTCGGGTGCCGACGAAGCAGTGATCATCCTCTCATCTTCCACCGATATGCTCGAAAAGGAACACAAAGAGAAGACGTCCACATTCCTCAATAAAGCACTGGCAACAAACTATGACGAACTAAAAATCAATCATACAGAGAAGTATCAGGAAAAGTTCAACCGGGTAGAACTCAACCTGGGCGAGCAGGATAACAGTCTTACTACCGACGTACGTCTGCACGACTTCCAGGTGAACGACGATCCTGCTTTCGCCGCACTCTACTTCCAATACGGCCGTTACCTGATGATCTGCGGTACAAACGAGCATTCGCTACCGCTCAACCTACAGGGGCTCTGGGCAAACACGGTGCAAACCCCATGGAACGGCGACTACCACCTGAACATCAATGTACAAATGAATTACTGGCCTGCCGAAGTATGTAACCTCTCCGAACTGCACCAGCCGCTGCTCGATTTCACCCGGTCACTCGTACCGTCGGGGACCAAAACAGCACAAACTTTGTATGGTGCAGATGGATGGATTGCCCATATGATGAGCAACCCATGGAAATTCACAGCTCCGGGCGAACATGCGTCGTGGGGTGCAACCAATACCGGAGGTGCCTGGCTTTGTGCGCATCTTTGGGAACATTACGCCTTCACGCAGGACAAGGAATATCTGCGTGCTGTTTATCCTACGCTGACCGGTGCAGCACAGTTCTTTCTCAGCAGCATGATTGCAGAGCCCAAAAACGGTTGGCTGGTCACTGCCCCCTCCTCCTCACCCGAGAACGGTTTCTATATGCCGGGCTCCCGCGATCAGGTTTTTGTATGCATGGGCCCCACCATGGATGTACAAATCATCCACGAATTATTTACCAATGTCTTATCGGCTGCTGAAATTCTGGGTATTGAAGATGAAACCACATCCCAAATCAGCGAGGCACTACCCAAACTGCCACCCATGCAAATCAGTGGAAAAGGAGACCTGATGGAATGGCTGGAAGATTACGAAGAGGTTGATCCGAAACACCGCCATGTCTCACACCTCTATGGTCTGCATCCCTCCAATCAGATTTCACCCTATACCACCCCTGAGCTGGCTGCGGCAGCACGCGAAACGCTCGAGCGACGAGGCGACGGCGGCACAGGTTGGTCACGCGCCTGGAAGGTAAACTTCTGGGCACGTCTGCACGACGGAAACCGAGCCTACAAATTACTCAAAAGCCTCATGGAACCGGCACTTCCGTTGAATACCACCACGTACGACGGACAGGGTGGCGGCACCTACCCCAACCTCTTCTGCGCACATCCGCCATTTCAGATCGACGGCAACTTCGGTGGCACGTCCGGTATCGCTGAAATGCTTATCCAAAGCCAGGATGGTTACATCAATCTGCTTCCAGCCCTCCCCGATGCATGGAAAGATGGCAGCTTCAAAGGATTGCGTGTGCGGGGCGGTGCCGAAGCGGATGCCATATGGAGCAACAAACAACTCACAACAGTCACCCTCCAGGCTACATCGGACAATACATTCCGAGTGAAGGTCCCTGAGCATGCCATATCTATCCTACATAACAACAAAGAGATACCGGTTGAGGACGGATTTGTTTCCATTAAAATGAATAAAGGAGATATCGCAAAACTGGACTTTTCATCCCACTAATCGGTTATAGTTTGAACAATTATTGTAACTTTAAAAAATTATTCTGCAAGAAACCGCAAAATAAAATTTTTATATGAGACAATCATTGTTCATACTTTCATTTATCCTGTTACTGGTTTCAACAAATCTTACAGGACAGGAAATTATTGCACACCGGGGATACTGGAAAACCGACGGATCGGCACAAAATTCCATTGCATCACTGATGAAAGCCGATTCTATCGGTGTTTTCGGCTCAGAGGTTGATGTCTGGTTATCCTCCGACGGTTTTCCGGTGATCAATCACGATGCAGATGTCACGCTGCACGGAGAGAAACTGGTCGTGCAGGATACCCCACTCGCCACACTCCGGAAGGTGAAACTCTCCAACGGAGAAACATTGCCCACCATGGAGGAGTATCTCGATGCATTTGCCCAATGCAAGCATGTAAAACTGATCATCGAGTTTAAAGTGCACAAATCCAAAGAGAGAGAGGATTTGCTGGCTGAGAAAGTCATGGGTATGGTTCGGCAGCACAATCTGCAGGAAAAGGTGGAATATATTTCCTTTGGAATCCACTTTGTGCAGCAGGTAAGGAATATTAATCCGCAGGCACCGGTTTATTATCTGAACGGCGACCTTTCACCGCAGGTCCTGGCAACAATGGGTTTGAGTGGCTTCGATTACCATTACAATGTGTTGTACAAACACCCTGAGTGGGTGAAGAAGGCACATGAACTGGGACAGAAAGTGAATGTATGGACGGTAAACAAACCCGAAGATATTCAGAAGATCATCGATTTGAAAGTTGATTTCATTACCACAGACGAGCCATTGCTGGTCAGAGAAATTTTGCACAAACAATGAATCTGGGAGAACAACTCAACCGGGCCATCCTCATTGCCATGGAGGCGCATGAAGGACAGCTCGACACGCACAACGGGCGTCCTTACATTGAACATCCGTTCCGGGTAATGAATGCGGGACATACACTGCAGGAGAAGATTGTGGGTATTCTGCATGACGTGGTGGAAGATACATCCTGGACACTGGAACAACTTGCTGATAAAGGATTCTCCAAAGAAATCGTGGAGGGTGTGGATGCCATGTCACGCCGCGACAATGAGTCGTACGATGAATATATCGTCAGACTGCAAGTCAACCCTATTGCCGTGCGAGTGAAGCTGAACGACCTGACCGACAACATGGATATCCGCCGCTGGAATGAAGTACAGTACCATGACCTGGCCCGCCTGCAAAAATATCTGGAAGCATACAAACTGCTTACGGAACAGGAACAAAAACCGACGGACAAAGGGCAGGCCGATCACCCCGGACAGGCCAGTAAACCACTACAAGGAAAATAAGGTGGCAGGCATCTATATCCATATACCCTATTGCAAGACCCGTTGTACATACTGCGATTTTTACACCCTCACCAACGAATCGCAAATAGATGCTTTTGTAAATGCACTCTGCGGGGAAGCAGAGGCAAGGAAAGAAGAACTTTCCGAAACCGTGAAAACCATCTATTTCGGTGGTGGAACACCTTCACGGCTGCATCAGCATCATTTTGAACAGCTATTCGACACCCTATTCAATCGGTACACCATAGATGCCAACGCGGAAATTACCGTAGAGGCAAATCCCGATGATCTTTCGGATGATTACATCAGGATGCTTGCAAAGCTACCGGTCAACCGCCTCAGCATTGGCATTCAAAGTTTCGACGACGAGGAGCTGAAGTTTCTGAGCCGGCGGCATTCTGCCCGACAGGCCATCGAGGCAGTCGGAAGGTGTCAGGAGCAGGGTTTTCGCAATATCAGCATCGATCTGATGTATGGCCTGCCGGGACAGTCTTTGGAACTATGGGAGCGGAATCTGGATCAGGCCATCGCACGCAATATTCAGCATATATCGGCTTATCATCTTATTTACGAAGAGAAAACCAGGATGTACTCGCTGCTGAAGGCCGGCAAGATCAGGCAGGTGGATGAAACGACCAGTACTGCCATGTTCTCAAAACTGATCGACCGGCTCACAGCCGATGGTTTTATCCACTACGAGATTTCCGCCTTCGGCAAAGCGGGTTGTTTCTCAAGGCACAACAGCGCCTACTGGCAAAATAAAAAATATGTGGGATTAGGGCCGGCAGCACACTCTTATGATGGCGACAACCGTTCACTGAATGTTGCATCGCTCAACCGGTATATAAAAGGAATTGAATCGGGTATCCCCGACCGAAGTTTCGAGCAGCTGAGCCTGAATGAAAAGTATAACGAATACATCCTGACCGGTCTGCGTACCATGTGGGGTATAAATCTTACAGAACTGAAAAACAGGTTCGGAGAACAGTTCTTTCAGTTCTGCATGGAAAATGCACAAAAGTATCTGGATCAAAAACTGCTAAACAGGGAAGAAGACACCCTGAAGCTCACCCGCGAGGGCATCTTCATCTCCGATGGTATCATGAGCGATCTGATGCGGGTCTAATTCAAAATATCAGCTCAATCCCTCAATCTTTCCGTCGATGATATCGATGCGTTTTGCCTGCGGATCGGCAGGAAGCCCCGGCATGCGCATCATCTCACCGGCAATGGCTACGATAAATTCCGATCCCTGGTTGATGACCAGGTCGTTTATCTTGAAACGAAAATCCTTCGCCACCCCGTACCATTTGGGATCAGCAGAAAAGGAGTACTGCGTCTTGGCAATACACACAGGCATCCTTTCGAGCGGGGTACCTTCAATAAAGCGAAGCCTTTTCAACGCGGTTTCACCCAATACCACATCGCGGGCACCATATATACCGGTTGCAATCTTGTTGAGCTTGGTTTCTATGCTATCCTCCAGGTTGTAGGTAAACTGCAGCTCGCCCGAGGGCTTGTTTTCTATCGCTTCCACTACTGCATTTGCCAGTTCCACTGCACCATTGCCTCCATCGGTAAATGCTTCGTTCACAGCAAATGACACACCCTTTTCTTCACAGAATTTTCGTATTGTTTCGATTTCAGACGGGGTATCGAAAGCGTATTTGTTGAATGCCACGACAACCGACTGTCCAAATGCAGCCAGGTTGACGAGATGTTTTTCCAGATTGTCGAGTCCTTTTCTCAATCCGTTGATGTCAGGCGCCTTGATATCTTTTTCAGGGGTGCCGCCATGCATCTTGAGTCCCTGCGCAGTCACTACGATAACCGTAAGCTTGGGGCGCAGTCCGCTCTTACGACATTTGATATTGAAAAACTTTTCCGCTCCCAGGTCTGCACCAAAGCCAGCCTCCGTGACGACATAGTCGCCGTAGGACATGGCCATCTTGGTCGCCAGTACCGAATTACATCCATGTGCAATGTTGGCAAACGGACCGCCATGGACAAATGCCGGCGTATTTTCGGTGGTCTGCACCAGGTTGGGATGGATGGCATCTTTCATCAGTACGGTGATGGCACCGGCCACACCCAGATCTTTCACCGTGAAAGGTTTCCCGTTTCGTTTATAACCCAACAGAATGTTTTCGATGCGACGGCGCAGATCATCTTCATTTTCAGCCAGGCAAAGGATGGCCATCAGCTCCGATGCAGCCGTAATATCGAATCCGGCTTCCTGTGGCATACCGTTTCCCGGTCCCAGGCCTGTTACAATATAACGCAGGCTTCGGTCGTTCACATCCAGTACCCGTTTCCAGAGTACCTCTTTCATATCATCTTCGGTACCCTGCACCCGAAAGATATAATTGTCGAGTAGTGCAGAAATGGTGTTGTGTGCCGTGGTGACCGCATGAAAATCACCTGTGAAGTGCAGGTTGATATTCTCCATGGGAAGTACCTGGGCATAGCCACCACCGGCAGCTCCCCCTTTCATTCCGAAGACTGGTCCCAGTGAAGGTTCGCGTAGGGCGACAATGGCTTTTTTCCCAATTTTGTTCAGTCCGAGTACCAGTCCGATGGAAACAGTTGTTTTTCCAATGCCGGCCTTTGTGGGCGTGATTGCGGTGACCAGAATAAGGTTGCTTTGTTTTATCTTCTCAGGATTGACCAGCCCGGCAGGTACTTTTGCCATGTGTCTCCCGAAGCTGATCACTTCTTCACGAGGTATACCGATGTTCTCTGCTACATCTTTGATTCTTTTCAGGGGTGTCTCTCTTGCAATTTGAATGTCTGATTTCATCTTCAATAATTTACTGATTTATAATTAACATATTAATTCATTATCACATTGGCACATCATTTCAACTTCTCCTCCAGCATTACCAGCTGATCGCGCAACTGCGCAGCTTCCAGAAATTCAAGTTTTTTAGCTGCTGCCAGCATCGCCTTGCGGGTTTGCTCTATTTTTGTTTTCAGGTCGTCTTTCGTAGCATATTCCTGCAGCGGTTCGGCGGCAAGTGCATAATAATCCGGTTCCACATATGCCTTTGCTTCTATTGTTGCACCATATTCCTTGTTCAGCGCGGAAGAATGGCTTTTTCTTATTTGCTGCGGTATGATTCCATGTACCTCATTGTATTTCATCTGTTTTTCCCGTCGCCGATTGGTCTCGTCGATGGTCATCTGCATGCTGTTCGTAATCTTATCGGCATAGAAGATCACCTTGCCATTCACATTGCGGGCAGCCCTGCCGGCCGTCTGGGTAAGTGACCGGTGTGAGCGGAGGAATCCCTCCTTGTCGGCATCCAGCACTGCCACCAGCGATACTTCAGGCAGGTCGAGCCCTTCGCGCAGCAGATTCACCCCGATCAGCACATCGAACAGACCACTGCGCAGGTCGTCCATGATCTTCACCCGCTCGAGCGTTTCCACATCGGAATGGATATAGTTGCATCGGATGTTGTTACCTGCCAGGTAATCGGTCAGCTCCTCTGCCATTCTTTTGGTCAGTGTGGTCACCAGCACCCGTTCATTCTTCTCCACCCGTTGCTGAATCTCTTCCATGAGATCGTCGATCTGATTCAGACTCGGACGCACGTCGATGGGCGGGTCGAGCAATCCAGTGGGACGGATCAGCTGATCCACCACGATACCTTCCGACTTCTCCAGTTCATAGTCGGCCGGCGTGGCACTCACAAAGATGATCTCCGGCGTAAGTGCCTCAAATTCTTCAAACTTAAGTGGGCGGTTGTCAATGGCTGCGGGGAGTCGGAATCCAAACTCCACCAGGTTGATCTTGCGGGAATGGTCGCCGCCATACATAGCGCGGATCTGTGGGATGGTCACGTGGCTTTCGTCGATCACGGTGAGATAATCTTCCGGGAAGAAATCGAGAAGACAGAAGGGGCGCGTTCCAGGCAATCGTCCGTCGAAATAGCGCGAGTAGTTCTCAATTCCAGAGCAGTATCCAACCTCCCTGATCATCTCCACATCGTAAGTTACCCGCTCGTAAAGTCGTTTTGCCTCCAGTGGTTTTCCTATTTCCTGAAAAAACTCCACCTGCTTACCCAGGTCGAGCTGTATCTCGTCGATTGCCCTGTTGATGCGTTCCTGGGTAGTGACGAAGAGGTTCGCGGGAAAAATGCGGTAGGCATCCATTTTCTCCATGGTCACACCGGTGAGCGGATCCACCGATTCTACGCTTTCGATCTCATCACCCCAGAAGATCACCCGGATGATATAATCGTGATAGGCCAGAAATACATCTACTGTATCTCCCTTGACCCGAAAGTTTCCCCGGTCGAATTCGACTGTCTCATTGCGGGAATAGAGGCTGTTTACCAGTAGTCGCAACAGCTGATCCCGTTCAAGCGTCTGCCCCACCCGCACGTCGACGGTCGTCTTTTGAAAATCTTCCGGGTTTCCGATACCGTAGAGACAGGAAACCGACGACACCACAATCACATCGTTCCGTCCGGAAAGCAACGAAGAGGTAGCAGCCAGACGAAGTTTTTCAATCTCGTCGTTGATGGAAAGATCCTTCTCTATATAGGTGTCTGTGGAGGGGATGTAGGCTTCGGGCTGATAGTAATCGTAATAGGAAACGAAATACTCTACCGCGTTGTGCGGAAAGAAGCTTTTAAACTCACTGTAGAGCTGTGCCGCTAATGTTTTGTTGTGGCTCAGCACCAGCGTGGGTTTATTAAGCTGGGCAATGACATTGGCCACGGTAAAGGTCTTTCCCGATCCGGTCACACCCAGCAGCGTCTGATAGGGAACCTGCTGCCGGAGTCCCTCGACCAGTGATTTGATGGCCTCGGGCTGATCACCGGTAGGTCTATATTCTGATGTAAGTTGAAAATGCATAGTCATCAAATAAATAAAAATAAATCATTCCCATTCAGGGAGCATCGGGCTGAGGTTTGGTTTCATAAACATGGAAAATACGGAAAAGCGAGTCTAATTTCATATGCACGATATAACCGGGCATTTCTTTCGTTTTCCCATCCCGCAGAAACGATTTTGTTAACGGTACATTCACTTTGTACACATCGTCCAGCGTTTTTTCATACTGCACGGCATTCACATCCGCTTCAAACTGCAATATCCCCTCCTGTGTACGGGCGGCAGCCATCAGCAGTTCGCCTGTAATCCTTTCTCGGGGTGCTTTGCCCGATTCAAAAAAGCGGTCGACCACCGGTGCCAGGTATTGTCTCAGACCATCGTAATCTACCTTTGAAAGAGCGGAATAGAAGCCGTTCACCGTCATGCGTATGCTGTCTAGATCGGCCTCATTCACAGGGTAAGACTGAAAGAGCATTTCGTACCGATTGTTTGCCATTGTAAGATATTCACCCCTAAAGTCGCCGCTTTGCACCTGCAACATATAATCGGAATAAGCAGCTGCATTGTTCAGTTTTAACGCCCCCATCCAGGAGAGTGAGTCAATCCGTATCTTCACGAGCGAAGTATAGGGACTTCCGGGATACTGTTGCAGGAAATCCCGCAATGCAGAGAGGTTGTCCGTCGTCTTCAACTGTTCCCAGTTGGCAGCTTCGTTCTGTTTCAAACGCATCAACATGGCATTTGCTTCTTCAAAATGAGAACCGGAAGGATGTGATGTCATATAATCGAGGTAACCTCCTACAGAATTTGCCTTCAGCGCCCTGTCCCAACCACTTCGTTCGAGGTTGCCTTTTCGGATTGTTTCATTGTAGATAAAAAAAGCAGCTACCAGCAGAACAACCGTCAGCGCAGGCCAAAGAAGAGATTTTGCTGATTTCTTCTTCCGGCTGTTAAACTCCTGCAGAGTATCCTCGTTATCGTTGGCACTATTTAAACTGCTACCTACCTCATCCTCCGATTTTTCTGTCTGAATTAATTCAGGTAGATTAACCTCATAATCGGTTTGGATTCGCTTCGAGCAATCTTCACAAAAAAGCGCTTCCTCCGGTTTATGTTTTCCGCATAAGGGGCATTGTAGGGACATCCTGTACCTGATTTTAGTGTGATTTTATCTTCTTACAAAGATAAAAATGTTTTGCGTATAAATGGGGATGCCGTGATTATGAGATTGATTTATCTTGTGAAAATCATTGAATTTTGTACTTTTGAAGAGAATTGTAAAAATATGTCTTACCTAAAAAATAGAATTCGCTCCTTCAGCCATGCTTTCACCGGGCTTCGTCTTTTATTCAGGGGAACGCCGAATGCACTGATCCAGTTGATTGCTGCCATCGCAGCACTGCTTCTGGGTTTCGTGCTGCATATTTCAACTGCGGAATGGCTCGCGGTGATCATAGCCATTGGTCTGGTGCTATCACTTGAAGCGATAAACAGTGCGTTGGAGGTGCTTGCCGATTATGCCTGTAACAAAGAGATACATCCTGCCATTAAAAAAGTGAAGGACCTGGCAGCTGCGGGTGTTCTGATCGCTGCACTGACAGCACTCGCCGTGGGTCTTGTGGTATTTCTTCCAAAAATTGTTTAAAGCGCGCCATGACCGATTTAGAAAAAATCCGTGTCCACCTGCTGAGGTCAGGGCCAGAAAACAATCTGCTGCACTGTATAACCAAAGATACTCCCCGAAACGAAATAACCGTAAAATATGAGACAACAGCCGGAAACAGCGATGTCGCCGGTTCAATGGAAGTGTTCAGGGAAGGGGCTCAACTAAATCTGATCGATTGTGAAACAGATAAGGAAGGTTTTGTCATCCCCCAATATATTATCCTCGAACCCGATTATCTGATCGATGCCTCCGCCATTGCGGAGTGCTTTCAGGATTATGCAGTATCTCCCCTTCACTATTTTCGCAACAGACTGGAGGAGAAGGAGAACCGATCCTATCTGTTACTGGGTAATCTGGCCAACTTTTTTCTGGATGAACTGGTATTTGCCGATGATCCGGCTGAAGTCTCTTTTGGGGATGTCTTTTTGCGCTCTTTCAAACAATCCCCCTTTGAATATGCCAGCTGTCAAGATATACGTTTCGACAGCGACTTTCGCGCGTTTATGCTAAAAGCGAAGGATCAGTTTGAACAGATACGGCGGGTCATTCTGGAGGATTTTCCGAAGCAGGGAATTGATATCCATCATTGCACGCTGGAACCTTCATTCTTTAGTGAAAAGTTCGGTTTTCAGGGGCGCCTCGATTTGCTGCATATGCCTTCGGGCAGTGTAGAGGCAAAAATCGTTGAACTGAAGTCGGGGAGGCTCCCATTTCCCGCGTATGACAGCAATAAGATTGCCCTCAACCACGCGGTACAGGCCACCGTGTATAAAATGATGGTAGAGGGTGTATTCGGTAAAGATCTGTATCGTGTGGAAGCAGCCATACTTTATTCGGCAGGCAATAAGCCGGGTGAAAACCTGCGTTATCCGGTTGAAGACAGTGAACTGAAAAGAAGGATTATCCACGTCAGAAACCAGATCGTAGCCATCGAGCAAAGCATCATCCATGGAGACAACTATCAGGTGGAAAAGCTGTTTGATGTGTTATTTCGTTCAGTCGGTCCGTCCCAGAAAGTTCCCGGTTTTTACTTGCGCAAGATCGAGCGCCTTCGCACCATCCTGTCGCAATGTACCGATCTGGAAAAAACATGGTTTTACCGCTACATCCGTTTTATTTCAGGAGAACTCTCCCTGCAGAAGCTCGGCGTTGAGAAAAACGAATCGCCCAACGGCCTTGCATCGCTTTGGAACAGCAGTTTCGACGAACGTTCTGCCTCTTTGGATGTTCTGTTCAATCTCTCCATCCTGGAAATCGATGATTCGGGAAACGAGCGGACAATTATTTTTGCACGGGATGAAAACGATCATGGCGTCGTCAATTTTCGTGAGGGAGATATCTGCATCGTCTATCCCCGTAGCGATGCAAACGATACGGTGCTGAACCGGCAGATTCTGAAGGGTACCCTCGTACGGATTACCAAAGAGCAGGTGGAGGTGCGTTTCCGTTACAAACAAAAGAACCGACAATTTTATGCGGATCATCCTCTTTGGGCCATTGAACATGATACGCTGGACAGCACCTTCAACAACATGTTCAAGGGTATCTTCTCGTTCCTTACGGCATCGAAACAAAAAAGAGAACTGCTTCTGGGAATGCAGGCGCCCGGAGTAAAGATACCGGATGAAAAACGGAAGAGTGCCCCACCCGATGACATCATTGACAAAGTGATGGACTCCGAAGATTATTTTCTGATTGTCGGCCCGCCTGGAACAGGGAAGACATCGATTTATGCCCGCCGGTTAATTGAGGAGTATTACGCTCGACCTAATACAAACATCCTGGTACTGGCCTATACCAATCGCGCCGTAGATGAACTTTGCGAAGCCATCAATGCAGCCTTCGGATGCAGCGACGGATCGTGTGACGCCTATATCAGGGTGGGTTCAGAACTTTCATGTGCCGTGCAATACCGACACCGGTTGCTGCAAAGGATATCTGAAAAAGCGAACAGCAGGGAATCACTGCGTAGTGAGATAGACCGGACACGCATCTATGTCTCCACGCTCGCATCCATTACAGGAAGAATGGAACTCTTCGCGCTCAAACATTTTCACGTGGCCATCATCGATGAGGCGTCGCAAATTCTGGAACCACAGATTATCGGGCTATTGCCCCGCTTCGACAAGTTCATCATGATAGGAGATCACAACCAGCTCGCCACCATCGTATTACAGGATCCGCTGCTCTCTAAAACAGGAGAACCCGCGTTGCGAGAAGCCGGCATCCTCAATTGCCGCGATTCGCTGTTCGAACGGCTGCTTCGTCAATGCAGTGAAAAAGGGTGGCAGCATGCTTATGTGCAACTCACCCTGCAGGGGAGAATGCATGAAGACATCGCCCGGTTCCCGGCTACCTGGTTCTACTCCGGGGGGTTGCTTCCCGCAAGTGAATGGCAATCGTCGGAATGGAACTTAACCTGTGCATCCGGGCATCTGATGGAGCGTTGTGTAGCGACTGAGAGAACTGTTTTCTTTTCCACGGAGAAGATCAACCAGACCTCTTCCTCCGGCAAACTCAACGAGACGGAAGCCACGGTGATTGTGGAGCTGTTACTATCCATCCGGAAAATATATAAAGAAAATGGCATCCAATTTGATCCAGGCAGTGTGGGCATCATAGCACCCTATCGAAATCAGATTGCGCTGATCAGACACAAACTGTCTGAGTCTGATTTGCAAGATAGTGAAAAAATGATGATCGATACCGTCGAACGGTTTCAGGGGAGCCAGCGCGATGTGATCATCCTTTCCTTTTGTGTAAACAATCCCGGTCAGTTGGATTATCTCACAAACCTGAATCACGACGGTACGGTAGACAGGAAACTGAATGTGGCCATTACCCGTGCCAGACAACAATTATTTCTTATCGGGAATGCCGGTATTCTGCAGTCACATCCGGTGTATGCCACCCTGCTGCACCATTACAGGGATCGCATGATTGAGCTGAAAGCAGGTGATTAATCGAAAAAATGAAGTTATTTGCCACATTTTTTTTTATTATCACAATATTTTGTATTTTTGCACTCTCAAACAGACATTGTCTTATGGTGTAATGGTAGCACAACAGATTCTGGGCCTGTTTGTCTAGGTTCGAATCCTAGTAAGACAACCAATTTACTCTAAATCAATAACTTGCACAACACAAAAGGATGTCGGACTGATTTATCATTGGTCCGACATTTTTTTGTATAAAAAAGAACAACATTCAATTACAGAAACTTATGCTTAACAGGAGATCAGCTTTAAGAACGACTCGAGGAGCCCTTCACTAATGCCTATCCCCACAAGAAGGGCAATACTGAAACTCAATAGCGTACCTATTAACACGTATTCGGTTTTCCCTGTTTTACTTTCATTATATCGTAATACTGATTTGGCCGTGATAATAAATCCGATAGCGGTGTATTGCTGCAACATCACTAAAACCATGGCCATGATACGTTCAATGGTTCCAATCCACCTACCGGCTCTATTCAGATCGTTCATATTTTCCACCTGATCATATAAATTCAATGATGACAGGCAGTTTCTTATTATTACATTCGCTGGTTTCATGCACACAAGAGTACCTGTCAAAATTAATAATTGGCTAATTGTCAATACGTCCAGATAAGCAGGTATAGAAGGGTTCTTTATCCAATATATCGCGACAACACCATATATTGTGGCTACATGCAATAGTTGGTCTGTAAAAAAGAGGTAATGATTGGCATAGAATTTATCAATGTCACCCTTTTTCCTCTTCAGCCATCGTTCGATAAAACTCTTCAAGATATCAATTGTAAAATGAATGATCATAATTGCGACTGCATACAGTATAAATACTACAGCAAACGTCATCAGGAACGATGCTACAAACACAATGAGGACATGCACATAAATATGCCAAGAACCGAAACCTTTTTCTTGTTTCCCGCGACAGATTGACTCAGGTTGAGCAAAAAAATCAGCCATGACATGAGCAATAAACTGGGCTAAGATTATTTTTTCCATCACATCACTTTTATTTTATCATCTTCAAAGTCAAATGTTGAAAACAGATAAAGAGCATCCTCAATTGAGCTCCACCCGGCATTTTTAGAGTGTTGGTTCACGGATGACTGGGATACTCCGAATTCGCTTGCAATCTCTTGCTCGGAATACCCTATAAGCCTCCATAATATAATCTCACTCTGTTTACGAGTCATTTTTGTGAATATCGTATCAAGAAGTGAAAATATGGTCTGGAAAATACTGTTTTGATATTCGCTTTCAGAACTAAAAAACAGGGTATTTTTTATCGTTACCCTCTCCTTATTAGATGTCTTTTGTTCGGAAATAAGTCGTCCGGAAATAGTAATAGCCTCACCTTTCAAAATATTTTTATCGGCAAGCTGAATATCCATTTCTCCGATACCAATAGCGATGCGTATTCCATATGTCACAAACAGTCTTCGGTATTTTTGGGCTGTTAAATCTTTTGAATCCGAAGGATCCAAGGTAAATGATTTTATTCCTGACTTCAATGCCAAAGCCACTCTTAACGCATCGTTAGGATTAAATAAAAGGCACTCTACCAGATCACCAGCAACCAGACGCATCTTAATTTCTCCTTTAGTATTCTCACGCTGATAATTTTCTATTTTTTCAAAAAGATTATTTATCCGTTGAGTCAGACAATCGAGTTCTCGGGCGGATAAAGATGAAGAGGCAATTATGTCTGCCGATATGGTTGCTCGTTTCATTTCCTTTTTTTTTACAAATATAAGTTTTTAAACTTATATTGATATCTTATAAGTGTTAAAACTTATATCCACTGAGTATAAGCTTCAACGCTTATAATTAGCAAATATAAGTCAATATACTTATATTTATATGAATAGGAGTCGCCATTAATTACTGGTTGATTATTCCACACCGCTTTATCTCCATCCAAAAATCACGGGAAAGAAAAACGTGACCAAAAGCGTCCATGCTGCATAGAGTGGGAGGTATCTGGCAATGGTCTGCTCAACAATTTTCATTTCATTCGCTTTCCATACAACCTTGAAAAGATCGATCGTAATCAGCACGAGATGTGCCAATATCAGGAGATTGGAGCCGAGCACGGCAGTCCGGTTGGGTGTAAATCCGAACTCTCCCACTCTGTAGATGATGGCGGAAAGCGCCACCAGATCGATCGTCAGCGTCAGGAGTGATAGTATAAAGAGCGTCCATTCATTGAAACGTTGCTTTTTATGGGTCGTTATGCCTGCAACCGAAAAAACGACAATTGCCATGACTCCCAGAAGCATCAGATTGAATACAAGCAGAAAATCCCGGTCGTTGTAGGGATCTTTTCCTGTCACAATCATAAATATCAGATAGACCAACAGTGTGATCAGCACCAGCGGGCTGAAAATCCGTGCAATAATCGGTGCAAGCTTATCGGCAATTGCAGGGTAGTTTCTGATAATATAGGTGGCCACGATGGGTGATGCCACCAACCCGATGATTGCAATATTCTCCATATAGAAGTTCTCGATATGCAGGTCGATCGCAGAAAACAGACCAATGGTCACGGCAGTGAGAACCCCTCCCCCAATCAGGATCAGGAGAGTCAGGATGGCGAGATCTCCGTTGTATTTGAGGTAATCTATTCTTTTCGACCGCTCTTTCAGGTCAAAATCGATAAAGATCACGCCATAGAGACACCATAAAAACAAAGGCAGGTGTATGTAAGTCAAAATAATCGAATCGCTTTTCTCACCTGCCGGCAACAGGTTGACGTACAAAGCTGATAACACATATACCGAAAGCGATATGATTAAATCTCTAAGGTCGAGACGGCTTTTTGTAAGAAAAACGTAGGTAGACAATCCCAGGAAAACAATGATTCCGGCATTTTTCATATAGAAGGCATTTACCTCCGGATCAAAACCAAACCACTGGGGAATTTTGATTAAAAGAGCGGCCAGCAAACAGGAGACGACCAGATAGAAAATTTCCTTCCTGTCTACCTTCCATTTTGCATCATGTTGGTCGTCGTATGTCAGTCTTGCTTTCCAGAAGTCGGCCGTTGGAAGAGCGGCAATATCTGGATAGATGGCAAAGAATGATTGCTCAAAACGCTTTTTATCGGACCGGTAGAGTTTTTCAAGTTCACCGGGATGATTCAGATTTTCTTTTATTGCTGTTTCCATACCATATAAAGAATAATGTGTGATAAATTTGCTGACAGAACTGTGAATAACGTGATCAAGAGCAGGTTTTTATTTACAGAAGAAGCTTCTCGATCGCGCCGATATGTTTTCTGAATGCCATTTTGCCTTTGGCTGTGGCAGCATAGGATGTGTTTGGTTTACGCTCCAGAAATGATTTGCTGAAGGAGACATATTCGCTTTTTTCCAGTGACTTGAGATGACTCGCCAGATTACCGTCGGTGACTCCCAACAGATCCTTCAGCGTATTAAAGTCCAGCTGATCATTCACCATCAGTGCCGACATAATACCCAACCGGATTCTGTTTTCGAATGCCTTGTCCAAATCTTTTAAAAACTCTTTCACCACTTATCCTTTCCGCTGAATCAGCATACCATAAATCATCTGTATCGCGCCAAAACCCAGCATCCACAGGTAAAGGCTCCGGTCGATAAAGAGGAACGCCACAAGACCCAGTAGAATCTCTGCGATTCCCAGATACCGGATATGGCTGAATGTGTAATGGCTGCCGTTTATCAGTGCCAGGCCATAAAAGATCAATGTCAACGCAGGAACAAAACCCACATATCCTTTGAATAGAAGTATCAGACAAAGGATTCCACCGGTTGTCAATGGAATCAGCAAATTGATCAGGAGTCTTTGTGCCTGATTATCCCACACACGCTGATTCTCCCTTCTGCTCTTTCTGCCGGTAAACCAGAGGGCACTGACAACCGATAACAACAGCGTGCCCAATGCAATCAGCAACAAACTGCTTAGATTTTTCAGGTCGACCGGCACCGCTTCATACACCAGATAATCATGATGTCTGAAAACAAGTTGATGGGCCAGCACGGCTCCAATCAGGGCGATTAATCCTGTCGACACACCCGAAAGGCCACTGAGGGAGATGAATCGGGCACTGCGACTCATGATCTTTCTGATCTCGCTCAGGTCATTTAAATATTTTTCTTTTTCCATTTGAAAGTACTTTGTAATGCAAAGTAATATCAAAAAAAATTAGTTTGCAAGTTTCTACAAAAAAAAATTAAAGAAAAAATTATCGTCGTTGAAGATCGAAAAAAAATTTCAGTCATACCTTACAGTCTAAATTATATACTTTTTATTCCGTTTTTTATAAAAAATTCCGTTATCTTTAGCCAACGAAAAACCATATTTTATTGGTCTTTTGTTCCTTTTTCCTGATCATTATTTTGTAACGTAACCATAAAATAAAGGATGATGAATAAAAGAAAAGCGACTCAAATTGTGAGAGGACAACATGCGGTAGACGGCGCCGGTGTTCGTTTACGCTGGGATGCCAGCTTTGGGTCAACCTGCCGGCAAAAGAAAAGATGACCGAACCTGCCTATGGTGATATCACGCATGACAAGATCGTAGTTACGCAGGAAGAAAATGCGGTTGTCAGGATACTGGCGGGATCCTATAAAGGAACAAAAGGTGTCTTCGAAGGTAAGTATGTGAAGGTTACTTACCTCGATATCGATCTCGCACCCAACAGCATATGGACCTATGCGGAAACCCCAAACAACGAAACACTGTTTATTTATCTGCTGGACGGAACATTGGCAGTGGATGAACAACTGTCGGATTTTGAAGAGAAATCGTGTGCCGTTTTATTTCATTCCACCAATCCGGATGCAGAGACAAACGATGCAGTTGTTGTACGTTCAGGAAATCAGGGTGCCCGTTTCGTATTGTTGGCAGCCAGGCCGCTCCATGAACCCGTAGCCTGGGGTGGACCCATTGTCATGAATACCCGTGAAGAACTATTACAGGCTTTCGACGAACTAGATCGTGGCACATTCATTAAAAGCTAGTTGACGACCCTGTTTTCATTGTTTCTTCCCTTTTCATTTACCTGTTCATCGGAGTCGAGAAATTCTTCTTCGTTGTATCTGCTGGCTTCGCTTTGGTGGGGATCAATCTCCAAATCGATATCCATATCTAATTCGGGGTCCCATTCCAAATCTTCATCCAGGTCCGTGTCCAGATCTTCATCCAGATCTGTGTCTATATCTATATCCAGGTCCGGATCTCTTTCCGTTTCCCGGTTCTTTTTATCAAAATCTTTCATCGCGTTCATAATCTGATAATTTTACGATGTACCTGATGCATTTCGGGTACATTTTTAAAACCGTAGTAAGAAATAAAATGTTCTTGGATAGTCCCGAATTGTGTATTTTTTTAACTCTCTCCCTAATTTGTCAATAGTTTTAAGATATCCGTGCTTCTGCTGCTTTGATGATCATATACGCGTAATTCTGATCATACAGTTTATTCAGCAATCCGTTTGACAACTTCTGTTCATGGTTCTCCACATACCCGGGAGTAAAACCACTTGCAATAGCCGTCGGATCGATCAGTTTGCTGTCGTAAAAGGTAATACCCAGTTTCCGGGCAATACGCTCACCCACGGCATGTCCGCCACTTCCGTACTGACGGGAAATGGTAATCACATACCACTGTGCCACCGCACCCACAAGAAGCGCGGCAATCACCGCGTCCCCTCGCGAACGCCTTCCAGTCGACCGTGAAAAATAAGCACTGAGAACAGCGCAATAACAACCACAATGGAGTCGATGACTACTTTTACCTTTCCAAAGTTCCAGTTGTAAGTTTCCGAGACGACCAGCAATAGTCCCTCTCCCGGGAGATACCCCACGTCGGCCTTCAACTCCAGGAAAATTCCAAATGCCATCAGGAAGCAGCTCAGCACCACTGTCAGCAGCTGCCAGATATATTGATCCGGAACAAATGAACGGGTAAGAAACAGGTTCAGGTCAATAAAAAGGGCAAACAACCGTAGCAAAGGAAGTTGCGACAGCTGTGCCAGGCCGGTTATATTTCTGAGGATTATTATCTGAATCAAAACCAGCAGTGCATTCATCAGGATAGTGAATGTACCCGCAGAAACCGAAGGAACAAGTAAGTTTGAGACATATGGAATGGAAGAAATGGGGCTTGTCCCCAAATCAGACCGTATGGAGAGCGCGACCCCAAGTGCAATCACAAATATCCCCGCCAACAAAAGCAGGATGCGTAAACCAATTTATTCTTTTCTCAATTTATTTCTTCTAAATGATAACCTACACTGCGATGCAACCTTCGGGAAGGTCGTATGATTACCGCCGTTCCTGCAAAAGTAACGAAAATTCAGCTCATCAGCAATTCACATACCCGGAGGAGTCTTTATATTTTTATGAAAATCCTTAACTTATACATGAAATGTAAAATCAGGAAGAGGATGAGGAAGTTGGGCAATGTGATCGTTGCATCGTAGTAATCGCCTGTATATTTTTCCAGTCCCCACAGCAGAGACATAGCCACGCTCCGGAAGTATATCGAGAGATGCCAAACGGTTTTGGAGAACTGGTGTTGATTTTAGCATGGTGTATGAACATTTATTGATATTTTTTAGGTAATTCGTCAACATTTTTCTGAACAAACTGAATATCAGAACGGATAACCGATTGCAAAGTGAAAGGCAAAGTCCCGGCCAAAGTCGGGTTTGAAAATCGTCCATCTCGACCCCTCAGGCAATGCGGGGTTGTGCGCTTTCATGCCGCCATCGACACGGATAATCAGGAAGTTCAGGTCGAACCGGATACCCAGCCCATAGGAGACAGCCAGCTCTTTGTAGAAATGATTGAAGGAAAACAATCCGCCCACCTGCTCACTATACTCTTTGATGGTCCATATGTTACCCGCATCCAAAAATGCAGCCATCTCGATCAGTCGCGTGAACTTTCGCCGATACTCCACACTGAAGTCCAGTTTGATGTCACCCACCCTGTGTCCGAAATCATGACCGGTGGAGTCACGGCTAAAGCTGCCGGGACCCAGTGTTCTCGTACTCCATCCCCTGACACTGTTGGCGCCGCCGCTGAAATATCTTTTCTCAAACGGCAACACGGTAGAATTGCCGTAAGGATATGCCACACCTACGGCAAAATGTGCCGCAATGGTGCTCCGGTCGTTGAGTGTAAAAAGAGGAGCGATATCAAAGTCGCCCTTCACATACTCGGCATAAGGTAATCCGAAAAACTCTTCAATACCTTCATTATTTTGTTTGCCTCCTCCCAAACCGGTCATGAGGCGGGGAAGCCACCCTGCTATTTCAATTCCGGAGCGGATACGAAATGGAACGCTGGGCATGCTCCCTCTGGAAATACGGTTGTAATTGGTAAAGGTAATGTTATAGGCGCTCCGTACAATTAATTGCTCATCGTAACTGTATCGCAAAATGGGGTTGGCTTCTTCACTCAGGTATAATTCCTTGAAACGATCGGACGACCAGGGCATTCTCACATAGGTAATACCGACCGGCTCAAACACGTTCAGGAGTTTCCATTCCATGGAAGACCATTGAAAACGGCTCGACAGATTGAAAAACTGACGAAGGTATTCGGGTCTCTTTTGAAAATTCATACCGGCTGAAAACTCAGTGGAGGCAGAAGGCTGGTCTTTCAACTGTTTCATTAGCCAGGGCAGCAGCAATTGTGGAACAGACAGGAATACTTCACCTCCATACTCGTAGTAACTGTTATCCAGAAAATCGAGGCTGTCGGTAGCCCGGATAAACTCATACGCAGCATTTAACCGCACACGGAAAGTCTCTCCGCCCTTCAGTATGTTGCGGTGTTCGTAGGTAAAGTTGCTTGCCACGCCCAGGTCACCCGCCGAATTGGTACCATCCACCCCAAACTGCATATAATGTACATTGCCCGGAAAGAGTGTGATCCTTGAATCGATGAAGTTGGAGTCGTTGCGAATCACGGGTGTGAGGTTGATGGCTGTCTGGTTTATGGCATCAATTCCATTTAATGAAGAATAGGTTCTTTCCACGATCCGGTCGGAATAGAGTCGGCCGGGACGAACAAAAGTATTGTAATATACAGCTTGTGGCAACAGGAACCGATCTTTTTCGGAGATTATCTGCAGATCTCGGTAGTAAACCGTATCGAGCAGATTATGGCGCGTAGAGTCCTCCAGAAGTATGGCATCAACGCCATTGATGACCGTAACATTCCCTATATTGTATTGTTTGTGCAGCGTGGAGTCTGTGGGATTATTCAGCGCCAGGGTTACGTCGACCTGGTTATTGCCGACAGTCGTATCAGCCAGAAAGTAAAAATTATCTTTCAGAAAATTATAATATCCTCTGTTTCTCAGCGTGGTAGTCATGCGCTCTCTCCCCAGTTCCAAAACCGATAAATCGAAGATATCCCCTGCTTTGATGATGTCCAGTCTTTTGGATTCGTTCAGAATATTGTGGATGGTGGTATCGGCAGAGCGAATGGTATCCCTGAAGGATCGGATCCGATGGGGTTCATTTCCGGTCACATCGAAGGTAAGGTTGGCTTTTTTTTCTTTTTTCTCCACGGTCGTGTCCACCTCCGCATTCAGATAACCTTTGTTGTTCAGGTGCAGCCTGATCTGTTCTGCAGAGATAACCGCCAACTGTTCGTTATACAACACGGGAGGCTCACCATATTTGAGCAGTTGCCTGTTCATCCAGGTAGAATCGTTATTGGGAATGTTGTACATATGCAACTTCCACTTTCCCACCACAGCTATGGAAGAATTGGATCTTTGTCTGAGGTATGATTTCAACTCCGACGATCCTATTCCTTTAACATCGGAGTTGATGTCGACCTTGTTAAGCAGATAACTCCCTTCGGGTACCTTTTTCGTTACATCGCATGCTGCAAATAAAAGCAGGGAGAGTATGACAAACAGATACTTTTTCATCCGCTATTCCTCATTTTTTGGTTTTGTAAACCTGAAGTTAAAGAGATTTCTGAATGATTTCGCCTCCTTGGTTACCACCACCCCCACGCCCTGGGTTGTGGGATTCCGGCGGTAGAATCGTTCATTTGCCCGATTGTAGGCACGTAGCATCAACCAGTTGTTGATATCATACTCCATCTCAAACTCTCCCATGAAGGCCTGCTGACCGGCCAGCATGCTCTTGTCGCCATAACTCAGGTTGGTGGTTATGCGCAAACGATCGTTAAACAAACGGGTTGAGACATCGAGTCCCATGCGTACATTTTCAAAGGTTCCATCTACCGATTCCAGGTTGGTGCTGACGGACCAGTTATCTTTTAATGCGCTGGCAAAGAGGGCATCCAAGCCACGCGACAAGGTACTGGAGGCAAATCTGGTGAAAACGGAGGAGCCGAAATTCAAATCGGGAGAACCTTCCGAAGGAATAAAACTCCCCGTGGTAGCCAGATAAGCGAATTGCAAAATTTTAGTTTCCTCATTGTTGATGAAGCTATTCACCCGCTGCTGTATGTCGCTGGAGCTTTCAGGCAGCTCTATATCGTACTGAAGGTCCATGGCTTCGAGATCACCCCTGATCTGCAACAGTGCGTTCACCGGCACACGTGTGTTGGCCAGCTCCGTGGAAAAGGTGGGACTGAGTGCAGCCAGATCGGCCTTGACTGGAAGATAAGCCGTGATGTTGAACTGTGTGTTCATGGGATCTCCTTCCATGGTGAGCCTGCTGCCTTCGCGGATATTAAAGTCGATGGTGCGCAGATTCTGTAGGTTATAATGAAATTTTCCGCTGTTGATCTCGTAATCTCCGTACAAACGCACAGGAGGAGTCGATTTTGAGTTAAAGTTGACATTCAATTCTCCCTCCCCGCTCACTTCAAGTGCGTTCCCTGTGGTGGGGTCCAGCAGTACTCCCGCTTTAAGCAGGGGATTGAGATTCACGGTCATGTTCATCACGATGGGAACGCCCGACTTTACCTGGGTGTTGACCTCTGTAAACTCAGCCTCCTTCTTGCGGAGAAAGGCCAGTGTATCTTCCTGCGGGGTATTGATATAAACCACCCCGCTGTATTCGGTGGCTCTGGCTGTTTGCGGCAACATGACCATCACCTCCGACTGGCTCTGTGTGGAGAGAGTGCCATTGCCAAAGATTCCGTTGGGTGAGCCCGTCACCTGCAGATCGCCCGTTAATTGCAGGTTTCCATACACCATCAGATCGGTACGTTCTTTGTTATTGAGCAGCATGAAGTCGTTCAGACGGAGTGATGCCGTGTATGCCATTCTTCCAAAGTTGCTATGAGAGAGTCTCACATTCAGATTTGCCGTATGATTGTTCTGATCGCGGATTACCAGGTTTTCCAGTCCCACATTGTCTTTTCTGATTTCAATGGAGTCCGACACATGGTATGTAACATTGGTGTAAGCTACTTTCATTACCCCTTCCTCGATTCCCAACCATCCCTCGGTCACCGGCTCAGACAATTTGCCGGTAATGTGAATATTGGAGTTCAATCGCCCGGAAAGTTCATTGAAAATACTGACGGTAAACGGCTGAATGGCACTCAGGTCAAATTCTTCAATGAGGAAGTTCACGTCCAAAGCGCGGAGGCTGTTATCGCCGGTAGGAATAAATCCCTGTATATCCAGATTACGCACTCCTTTGTGGGTGAGGTAAGCATTCAGATCCAACCCGGAATAGAGGTTATCCCAGTTTCCTTCAATATTCAGTGTACCAATGCTATCGTTATTCACCGTAATGTGATCGATGCGAAGTTTCTCGGTACGTATCAACGGGTTGTCGAGGGCCTGCCTGATGTAAATATCCCCGTTGATGGAACCGGCAATGTCAGAGATGTTGAAGGCAGCGAGAATATTGGCCAGTTCGGTGTTGTTAAAAAAAACACGGACATTATCGGCCTCACTCCGGGAGGCAACACCGTCGATTCCAAGGAGCAGCATATCCTGTTCGCGGAGACCGAAATTGTTGATGGTGATATGATCCTTGCGATAAGCAATGGTAGCATCATTGAACTTCACCTCTTTGTCGTTGAACAGGATGGCCGTGGGGTGAATACGGATATCTGCACCAAGTGTTTCGTCGGGCTGACGCAGGAAACCGGCAGTCACCAGAATCTCTCCGTTGGATTTTGTATTGGTTTGGCGTAAATCATACGAGATGACATTTCTCACCGAATCGTCTGCGACCTGGCTATTCAGACGGGCATTGACAAATCCGTTGTTTTGTACCAGATAAGTGTTCACGTCAAACCTCATGCCGGCAGGAGTTTCACTCTGCAGGTCCGCCTTCGTCTCACGGATGTCGTTGCTGCCCACCATGAGTCGCGGAAAATGTGCTTTCACCTGAAAAAAACCGTTATCCGTCATTTGCACATTGCCGGAAATGGTAGCCTGTTCCACGTTATAAAATGGCAGGGAGAAAGCATAAGAAATGTCTTCCGTGTTTTTCAGCTGGATATTGAACCGGAAATCATTCATCCCTTGAGCTGGCTCCTCCTCTTCCGGTAAGGGCAGTAAAGACGGCAGATGATGATGCAAAGCTTGTTGCATTTCTTTTCCGATCGTGGAAAAATAATAATCGCCCTGCATCTCTGCTTCCAGAAATGACGACATAATCTGTAATTTCTTCCCATCCACAGAGTCTGTCAACGCCTGCAGATAAATGGCACCGGGATTGTAGATAAAGTTGCTGTCAACCAGTGAGATGTTATCGGCCACCAGTGTACCAGTCATGTCATCGACAGTGGCACCGGCCAACTCGGCATCAATCCGGAGACTCACATAGGGATTCTTCCAGTCTGTCATCATCAGGAAAGGCTTCAGCTCGAGCCGTTCGATATCTCCATTCACCACAAAGCGCATTTCTTCTCCAAAGGAAACATCCCCATCCAGATTGAACTTGTTTCTTTCCGTGTTGCTCCGGATGTTTGCAGTTACACTGTTGCCGGTGTAGTTACCGTTAAAGTTGAGATCCTGATAGTGATATCCGCGGTAGATCATCGATTCAATGCTTCCGTCTGCAGTGACCGTGACGCCCTTACCTGCCACAATGGAAACCGTTGCATTGGTACGCAGGGTAGCATTACCCACTCCCGGACCCTCGCCTATTATTTGGTCCACCTTCATGTTGTCGGCGTACACCGGTCCCTCGAATACCATCTGCTGAAAGTTATTTCTTATTCGCCCTGTTCCGTTCAGCGAAACAGTCCCCTGTGCGGTATTCACACTTCCGTCATACCGGAAATTATTCATTTTTCCCCGTGCCTGCATTTGCAAATCAAGGTCGCCCAAATTCAATAATTGTATGGGCGATTCATAATTGAGAGCACCCACACGAATGAATTCCTGCAGGTCATCCTGTGATAACATTAGCTGTCGGATATTTGCTTCCAGGTCACTGTTGTTCAGGTCGCTATAAGCTGATATCTCTCCGGACAGATTGATTTTCGTATCAGAACCGTATTGAAACTCGAGTTTGTGAAGTGTCGCCTGTGGCAGTTTTCCTTCCGCTTCCGTTTCGAAGGAGATGGGCTTGTCGAGGTGTGCAAAACGGGATGTAAAGATGGAGACATCATGTGGATCTACCATCTCACTGCCTACCTTCAGGTAGAATTCCTTTGTTTCCCTGTCATAGCGGGCATCAGCAATCCGAACTTCCGAACGATTCAGTGAGACAGTCAGTTTATCACTCGTTATTTGCGATCCTTTAGCTTTGGCAGCGGCTTTGAGATCATATACCGCAAGCCCGGCATATCGCTCCCAAAAACTGAGCAGGTTTATATCGGCCTGCATATCCTCCAGGCTCAGGAAATCGAGTTTTCCTTTAAAATTCAGATTGTTTACATCGAGATGTGAGGCATTGAACTGCCCCGGTGTTTGGGGCACGGTATCGATGTTGTATTGCAGCCGCCCGTTCATCAGGATCACTTCGTTTGCCGTAATACGCCAGGGCGCTTTTTCCTTCTTCACCACGGTGGTATCCTTCTCTTTGGCAAAAGCGTCGATCAGGAACTGAAAGTTGAACGGGTCCTGGGGAGAAGGACGATGTACGTTGGCAGCAAAATTTTCCAGATTCACCTTCTCCACCGATACCTTGTTCCTGAGCAGGTCCATGGCATGGATGCGGACAGCCAGTCTGCCGATATATGCCAGGGTGTCGCGGTTCTGATCTTCGAGGTATATTCCATTCAGTTCGATGGTGTTGAACAGGCGAAAACGGATACCATCCAGCGAAGCTTCGGTATTGATTCTTGGTTTGATCTTTTCGAGCGCAAGGTCGGCAGCTCTCTTTTGCACGGCAGGGATGCTGAAGACGATGAAAAGTATGATATTTAACAATATGATACTTCCCACAATGATGGCGAATATACGGGCAATTTTTGCGACCAAATTAATGAATCAAAACAAGTAAATGATCATAACTATTTCAACAATGCAATATTACAAAAAAAGGAGGAATGGCTCGGACTCAGCGCCCATTTTAACCAAAAAATAAGGTTATTTGGGCTTTTTCCACAAGATCGAACTGTCGCCATAGCTCAGAAACCGGTAGTCGTGATGCATCGCGTAGTCGTATATTCTTTCCCAGTCATCGCCCACGAAGGCTGCAATGAGTAACAGCAAGGTGCTCTGGGGTTGATGGAAGTTTGTGACAATGGCATCGGCATAATGAAACCGATACCCCGGCACGATGATGATCTGCGTGTTGGCAATCAGCCGATCTTGTCCCTGCCGGTCGAGATAACTAAGAATCAGTTGAAGTGCCTGCCTGGGTGAAACAGCGTCACCGATCTCATCATAAGGCTCCCACTGCTTTACACTCAGTTCCTGTGCTGAGGTTTCGGGATGGAGATGCAACTTCCGCCCGATATAATACAGGCTCTCCACAGTACGCAGCGAGGTGGTTCCCACCACAACTAGTTTACCGCAATGATCCAGTAGTTTTTCTATTGTCTCCCGCTCCACGGCGATCAACTCGGTATGCATGGCATGGCCGGCAATTGTATTTGATTTTACCGGTCGGAATGTGCCTGCCCCCACATGCAGCGTCACTTCGGCAGCAGCAATTCCCTTTTCGTGAAGTTCCTCCATTACCTGGGGTGTAAAATGGAGTCCCGCAGTGGGTGCGGCCACCGATCCCTCAATTCTGGAATAGACGGTTTGGTAAGTTTCATCGTCCCTGGCGTCGGCCGGACGATTGAGATAGGGAGGGATGGGTAGTTTACCGGCAAGCTCCAGCAGCTCAGAGAAGGTCAGTTCGTTCCGATTCCATGAAAAGCAGACCACCCACTCTTCGCCGTTAGCTGCCTTCTTCTCTGCCTTCAAAGTGACCCCACCTCCATCACAGGGTACCTCCATGAACAAAGGTTCTTCTTTCCACCTTTTGGCATTACCAATCATGCAATTCCAGGAACACTGCTGCCGCTGTTGAAAGCTCATCGCATAGTCGGCCGGCTTATGGGGTGAAAGACAAAATATTTCTATCTGTGCACCGGTCTCCTTGTGAAACAGCAAGCGGGCATGAATCACACGGGTATTGTTGAAAAGAAGGAGGCTCTCTTCGGGCAGCAATGCCGGTAACTCATTGAACATACAGGAAGATAACGCTCCGTCCCTGTATTGCAACAATTTCGACGAGTCCCGTTGAGAAAGAGGATATTTGGCAATTTTATCGTCGGGAAGATGGTAATTGAAACGGGATATCTGCAGCTCCCCGATGTCGTCCTTTTTCATTTTTTACAATCGAAAAAACTATTTTTCGTAATTATTAATGCATTTATTCCGCAAAAATAGTCAACTTTGCAACACGTAACAAAAATAAAACATCTGAAAAGAGACCCCGAATCATGAAGAAGCTGGAGACAGGTGATAAAGTACGTTTTCTGAACACGGTGGGTGGAGGAGTTGTAAAAGGCTTTCTCAGTAAACATCTGGTGATTGTGGAGGACGAGAATGGATTTGAGGTTCCCATACTCATTTCGGAATGCGTGGTTGTAGAATCTGCCGGTAACGGGAAACTGGGGCAGATTTCCGAAAACAAAGAGACCTTGATTGAGAAAGATCCTGCTCCTGCATTGCCGGAAGTGAAAACAACCGGTTCAGATGCGGCCCAGGAAACACCCGAGGGGGAGCAGATCACAACTTGCCTGGCTTTCCTGCCAACCGATGTGAAAAATCTATCCACCTCAGCCTACGAATGTTATTTCGTGAACGACAGCAACTACTACCTGTTCTTCAACTACATGAGCCGCGAGAACAATACATGGAAAAGTCGTTACAGCGGTTCCATTGAGCCCAACACCAAGATCTTCCTGGAGGAATTTGATAAAACGGCGCTCAATGAAATTGAAAAAGTGTCTGTACAGTTTATCGCCTTCAAGCACCAAAAACCTTTCCGGTTTAAGAATCCCTGCTCCGTGGAATTACGCATTGATACGGTGAAATTTTATAAGCTTCACAGTTTCCGGGAGAACGACTACTTCGAGGATGATGCATTGATTTATTTCATCATGAAGAATGATCTCCCCGAGAGAGAGATGCTGGTCTCAGCAGGCGACTTGGAATATGCCATCAAAGAAAAGAAGACCGCTGAAAGAAGACCGCGCATACAACGGATCGTAAAAAAAGAAAAAGACCAGCCCCTTGAGATCGACCTGCATGCCGATGCATTACTCGACACCACAGCAGGAATGAATAATGCCGATCTGCTGGAGTATCAGCTACAAAAATTCAACGAGGTGATGACCGGAAACCTCCGGAATAAAAAACAAAAAATCGTATTTATTCACGGCAAGGGTGATGGTGTACTTAAAAACGCCATCCTGAAAGAATTGAAAACCAAATACCCAACATGTTATTACCAGGATGCCTCCTTTCAGGAATACGGTTACGGAGCGACCATGGTGACCATCAAGTAATCCCCATAAGATGATGAAAAAAAGTATTTTAATACTCAGTACAGTGCTGCTGCTGTCCGGTTGTAATATAATGAACCAGATCGGAGGCGCCATTCAGCTCTCCCAAAGCGAGTACAAGTATCATTCGCTGAATAACATTCAGCTGGCCGGAATAAACCTGGGTAATGCTTCCAGCATTTCAGTCTCCAACCTGGCTTCAATAGCCACGGTATTGGCTGGTGGCTCCACCATGCAGTCCATCCCGTTTAGCATGACCCTGAATATGGATGTCACCAACCCGAACAGTTCCGCTGCCTTTCTCGACGCGCTGGATTATGCCATTCAGATCAATGAAATGGAATTTGTAGAAGGGAAGATGGATATTCCCATCCGCATTGAACCGGGCGAGACAAAGATCATAGGCATCCCGGTAAGCGTCGATTTGAAAAATCTGATGAATCGCTACTCACAGGATCGGGTAACCAATGAAATGAGCGCCTTCCTGGGTATCACACCCAGGGAAACTTCGGTTACTGTAAAGCTATGGCCTAAATTAACAGTCGGTGGCACACTCGTCAAGGTACCTGCTGCAATTCCGGTAGTTTTCAACTTTGGAGGTAAATAGCGCTCTGCACCGCCTCAAAAGTTTCACACCGCCTCAAATACAATACGTGCCCGGCAAACGGTTCCTTTCCCGTACGTTTCAATATGAAAGGCATAGTCGGCCTGCCCGTTTAACTGGCGGTAGACCTCTCCCGAATCGCCAAAGGTAAGTTCTTTCAGGAAGTTGATCTCAAATCGACGGATGTGATGTGTCTGGTAAAAATCGGGTGTAAAGCAATCGGACAACCATTCTACATAGTGCAGACTGTTGGCATGGTTGTTTACATCGATATCGCTGTATTTCACCCGAAAGCTGTTTGCCATTTCTCCCGACACACTGGGAATGCGTCCCGGCTCTCCGATGGGGGTGCCTTCCGGCACGATAAACTGATGCATCGCAGGAAGTGTATCCAGCAAGACACTGCGCCGTGTATGCATGTCTATCACTGCCCAGGAGGAGGCTGCATGGCCGATTAGAAGGCCAGCACCGTCGAATATTCTGAAATTGCGGGTCGTGAAGGCCGTGCCAATTTTTTCAATCCAAGTCTCAATAGTCAGGGAATCGTTTTCGGTTGGCATTCTTTTCATGTCGATCACCAGTCGGGAGAGAACCCAGGTAAAATTGTCACTCTGTAACTCCAACAGACCGAAGCCGTTTTCGTCGGCATTCTTTCCGGCGGTAACCAGTATAAAATTTGTGAGCGAGGTCAATGAAACCCTCCTGCGAAAATCTATGTCCTGCGCCTCAATGTCGTAACTATATTTTTTCTTTGCAACCATTGTTCCGAGTTATAATCGCAAAAGTACAAAATAAAAGCCTTTTACGGGACAGAATTTATGTCTATCTTTGTTTACCCTCTATGGCAACCGGGCTGCCTCAGGCAAGGGTCTAATTTTTATAAAAAACAAACAGATATACTTTTCTCCGGTTTTTACCGTTGTAAATACGGTATTACGTAATCAACACCCCACCGTTTTTCACTGTGCTAAATGAACAGCAATCGGAAAACGGTGAATTGAATATTTCGGATATGATAGACTATATTAAGGGCGACGTGGCTGAGCTGACTCCGGCAGGCGTCACCATTGAATGCGGAGGCATCGGGTATCAGATGAATATCTCGCTCAACACCTACGGCGCCATCAACAACAAGCCCGCAGCAAAACTCTACGTGCATGAAGTAATCCGCGAGGATGCACATGTTTTGTTCGGATTTATGGATAAACATGAGCGGGAGCTTTTCCTACTCCTGATCACCGTGTCGGGAGTAGGTCCCAGCACTGCACGGATCATCCTGTCTTCTCTCAGCGCCAAAGAGCTGGAGAACGTGATTGCCACAGAGAATACCACCCTGTTGCAGTCGGTGAAAGGCATCGGTGCAAAAACGGCACAACGCATCATCGTAGACCTCAAAGACAAGATCAAATTTACCGATGAGAGCGGAAACATACAACTTCCGGCCAAAGCCGATCTTTCCGAAACGGGCCATGCCGCAGTCTCCGCGCTGGTGATGCTCGGTTTTGTGCAGACAGCTTCGCAAAAAGTGGTTTCAAAAATTATCCGAGAATCACCCTCTTTGCCGGTGGAGGGTGTCATCAAAGAAGCATTGAAGAGATTATAAACAGTGGCTTGATTACGTAATACGCTTTTTTGGGTAAAAAATCGTATAGCTGTTGTTTCTCTGAAAAACGTCGTTCACATATTCCTCCTCTTCCTCCTGTTTACCATGAACGGGGAGTATCTGCTTCATGCCCAGATCAGTTTGTCGGGCATACGAACAGAAGTGCATTATGACCACCTGTCGGGTCTTTACATCTTCGAAAACAAAATAGGCAACATGGTGGTGGGTACCTCCCACTCCATGACATCGCGTGAGTATATGGAATACAGGCTGCGCCGAACACAGACCGACTATTTCCGAAAACGCAACGCACTACATGCCGACAGCCTGCAACCTTCCACAACAACTTTTTCGCTTTCCGGAATGAGAAAACGACAAGACCCGCTGGAAACGATCTTCGGACCGGGAGGAGTGCGGCTTACAACACAAGGATACCTGGAGATATCGGCCGGGACGAACAGAAATGTCACCGACAACCCCACCCTTCCGCAGCGGGCACGCAAGCGGACCATGTTCGACTTTGATCAACAGATCCAGCTCAACGTGAACGCGAAGGTGGGAGATAAAATTGACTTCGACATCAATTATGACACCCAGGCGACCTTCGACTTTCAAAGCAAACAGCTTAAACTGGCCTACCAGGGCAATGAAGATGAAATCATCCAACGTATTGAAGCGGGTAACGTGAGCATGAACAGCAGCAACTCACTTATCCAGGCAGGTGTTGCTTTGTTCGGGATCAAATCGGAACTGCAGTTTGGAAGGTTACGGATAAACAGTCTCTTTTCACAGCAACAATCTGAATCACAGACTATCAACACCCGCGGAGGAATACAAACAACTCCTTATGAGTTCTCCGTCGACCAGTATGATGAAAATAGGCATTTCTTTCTGGGTTACTGGTTTCGGGAAAAATATGACGAAGCGCTGGAAAAGCTGCCTTACATTCAGTCTCCGGTCTCCATCACCAGAATGGAAGTATGGGTGACCAACAAGCGGGGCGATTATGCACAGGCAAGAAACATCGTTGCCTTCGCAGATCTGGGTGAAGGAAGACATATCCACAACAGCGGCTGGGTGCCGCAAGGTGCAGCGGGAGTACCGCACAACAATGCCAACACGTTGTATGAGCAACTTACAGGCATCTGGGCAGAAGCACGGAAGAGTAGCGAGACTGCACGGATTTTTCCTGGCAGCGTCATTGCCGGCATGGACTACGAAAAGCTGGAAAATGCGCGTCGCCTCACATCTGCTGAATACAGCTTTCAGCCACAACTGGGATATCTCTCTTTGCGCATGCCCCTGCAACCTGATGAAGTGCTGGCAGTTGCCTATGAGTTCACATACCAGGGAGAGGTGTATCAGGTAGGTGAGTTCTCCTCCGACATGGGTGATACCGCAGGCGACAATACCAGCGAAGCAGGTGCCCTTTTTCTGAAGCTGCTTAAGCCGGTGTCACTGTCGCCCCGCGCCTACACCTGGGATCTGATGATGAAAAATATCTATTCCATCGGGCAGGGCGCCTATAACATACAACGGGATCAGTTTCGGTTACAGATCACCTGGCAAAGTGACACGGCGGGGGTGTACTTGAATTATATTCCAGAAAGCATCATCGGAGATGAATTGCTACTGCAGCTGCTGCATCTCGACCGTCTAAACAGCAGAAATGATCCTTCCCCCGACGGTATTTTCGACTTTCTGGAAGGCTATACGGTAGACTCACAAAACGGACAGATTATCTTTCCGGTGGTAGAGCCCTTTGGTTCCTATCTTCACAAAAAAATAGGCGACGAGACCATCGCAGAAAAATACGTTTATCAGGAACTATATGACTCTACGCTTACAATGGCACGTCAGCTTCCCGAGAAAAACAAATTCCGGATCAGCGGTGAGTACAGGGGTTCCTCCGGCTCGGAGATCAACCTGAATGCCATGAACGTGGCGCGGGGATCGGTACGGGTGACCGCGGCCGGCATGGCACTCACCGAAGGGGTCGATTACACGGTGGACTATCTCGCCGGCACGGTGAACATCATCAATCAGGCCATCCTGGCTGCCGGGACGCCGGTGAGTGTCACGCTCGAGAGTCAGCAATTGTCACAGATAAAGCGAAAAACCTTGATGGGACTGGATATGAATTACGATTTCTCCAAAAACTTCTCACTCGGTGCCACGCTGATGCACTATTCCGAAAAACCACTCACCATGAAGTCGGCTTTCGGCGATGAATCTTCCAAAAACACACTGTGGGGCACCCATCTGAACTATAGAAAGCAATCGTACATGCTCACCAACCTCATCGACATGCTTCCTTTCGTGGAAGCCACCGCACCTTCTCAACTGACGGCGAATCTTGCATTCGCGCAAATGCTTCCAGGTCATTACAAAAACAAATATACCGGCGGCTATTCCTATCTCGATGATTTTGAGTCCTCCACCTCGGCTATCGACCTGCGGACACCCTATGCCTGGTCGCTCGCAGCAACACCCTATAACAACACCTCTTCCGGCCTTTTTCCGGAGGCATCACGCACAAACCACATCGACTACGGAAAAAACCGGGCACAACTGGCCTGGTTCTACATCGACGGAATCTTTACCCGAAGGAACTCCAACCTTACGCCGGCCCACATTAAAAACGATGACGACCAGCTTTCCGATCACAGGGTGCGGGAGGTTTACGAGCGGGAAATCTTTCCCAACCGCGATGCATTGTACGGTCAGCCGGCAACACTACCCGTATTGAATATCTCCTTCTACCCGGATGAACGGGGGCCCTATAATCTGGATACCGATGTCGACGGCAATGGCAGGCTACACGATCCAAGCAAACGATGGGGCGGCATCACCCGGCGCATGGAGACCCGCGATTTTGAAGCGGCCAACATCGAGTATATTGAATTCTGGCTGATGGACCCCTTTATGAACGACACGACGGGAACCTCCCGGGGGGGTGATCTCTATTTTAACCTCGGCGAAATATCGGAAGATGTTCTGAAAGACGGAAAAAAGTTTTTCGAGAACGGGTTGCCTGTGGATGGCGACACTGCTGCTGTGGGACTGTCGGTATGGGGAAAATATCCCAGGAGACAATCCACCGTCTATGGCTTCGACAACTCACTGGGAATGGCATCGCGCAAATTGCAGGATGTGGGACTGAACGGTCTGAGCAGTGAAGAGGAGAAAATATTTCCAACCTATTCGGTATATCTCGACGAGCTGAAGCCCCACCTTTCGGGAGAGACACTGTCGCGAATGCAAAGCGATGCGCATTCCCCGCTCAATGATCCGGCGGGCGACAGCTTCCGCCATTACCGCGGACAGGAACAGGACCGACAGCTATTGAGCATCCTCGACCGCTACAAATATTACAACGGCACCGAAGGCAACTCGCAATCACCTGAAGATAATGATCCCTATCACAGCGCCTCACGTACAACTCCCGACGTAGAAGATATCGACAACGATCATACCCTGAATGAAAATGAATCCTACTTCCAATACAAAGTATCCCTTCGTCCCGGAACCCTGGTGGTTGGTTCCAATTTCATCACGGATAAAAGGGAGGTGAGCCTGAAGTTGCGCAACGGAAACGACGGCAGCGTAACCTGGTATCAGTTCAGGATACCGATACGTGAATATCAGACCCGCACGGGCAATATACAGGGATTTAATAACATCCGTTTTATGCGGATGTTTCTCACCGGCTTCGAAGAACCGGTGTTTCTACGTTTTGCCACCCTGGAACTGGTACGCAGCGAATGGAGGAGCTACCGTAATAGTCTCATTTCCGGCGGTGACCTCTCCGGTAGTGGTGACCTCGAGATGTCTGCCGTAAATATCGAAGAGAACGGAAGCAGGACACCGGTTAATTATCTGTTGCCCCCCGGTGTGACGCGCATACTGGACCCGGGGCAGCCTCAACTGCGGCAGGAAAACGAGCAGTCACTCTCTCTCAAGATAACGCATCTTGATCCGGGCGACTCCCGGGCGGTGTATAAAAACAGTATGTACGACCTGCGTCGCTACAAACGCATGCAACTGTTTGTCCATGCAGAGCAGTTGCAGGATGATCCGGGCATGTTGCAGGATGGCGATCTATCCATCTTCCTGCGTCTGGGGTCGGACTACAGAAACAACTTCTACGAGTATGAGATTCCCCTTCGTCTCACACCCGAGGGACAATATAGTGCGCATACCCCTTCGGGACAGCAGGCGGTATGGCCGATAGAAAACATGTTCGACTTCCCGCTGGAACTGTTCACAAAACTGAAGCTCGATCGCAATGCCGATCAACATCCCGGAAACGGAATCGATTATTTCACACCCTACACGCAGGCCGATCCCGGGAAGACGGATAACCGGGTTACCATCGTGGGTAATCCGTCACTGGCGGAGGTGAAGGTATTAATGATCGGCATCCGCAACAAAAGCCGGGAGGTAAAGTCGGGAGAGATATGGGTAAACGAAATGCGGCTGACTGAGTTTGATGAGGAAGGAGGCTGGGCTGCACAGGGCAATGTGGACCTGGCGCTCTCTGATTTGGGGACGATTCATTTTTCGGGACGAAAAGAAACCGCCGGCTTTGGAGCACTCGACCAGAGTTTGCTGGCACGTCGCAACGATGATTATACCACGCTGCAGGTCACCATGAGTATGGAACTGGGGCGTTTTCTTCCAAAAAAAGCAAAAATATCTGCTCCCTTTCATTACGTCTGGTCCAACGAAACGTCGGCTCCCCTCTATGATCCTTTCAATCAGGATATCCTGCTGAAAGAGACATTGAACAGGGCCGGTAATCAGTCTATCCGCGATTCCATAAAGAATGTGGCACTTACCGGCAGAAGCATCCGGAGTCTTGATCTCAACAACGTGAAGATCAACATGAAAAGCAAGAATCCCATGCCGTATGATCCGGCAAACTTCAGCTTCGGCTATACGAGGAATGAAGAAAAACACCATAGTCCCGACAAGGAATATGCTTCGGCGAAGGATTTTAGGTTGGAGGCTCAATATTCCTATACCCCTTCGGTAAAGCCGTGGGAGCCATTTAAAACATTGGAAAGTTCTTCAGGCTGGTCAAGGCTGATCCGATCGCTGAATTTTAATTACCTGCCCAACAGCATCCGGGTAAGCAGCATCATCTCGCGCCATTATCAGGAGATGCAGCTGAGAGACTTACAAACATGGGCAGAGGGACTCATGCAATCGAAAAAAAAATACCTTTCTTTTAGCAGCGATTTCTTCTGGAACAGGGATTTCTCATTCACCTGGGACCTGACTAAAAATCTGCACACTTCGTTCCGCTCCGGTACCATCGCGGAGATTGAGGAACCCTATCTGCAGGTCAATAAGGAGATTAATCGCAGCGATTATGAAATATGGAAAGATTCGGTTGTACAGAGTATTCGTGGACTGGGTAAGCCGTTCAGTTATGCCCAGACGGCCGACATTACTTATACCCTCCCCTTTGCACAGATACCCATCATGAATTGGATCAGCTCCAGTGCAGCCTACAATGCAGGGTACCGATGGGAACGCGGTGCAAGTATTGAAGGAGAGAATATGGGTAACTTCCTGCAGAATGATCTCTCATTCACCTTTCAGAGCCGGTTTAACCTGAATGCCCTTTATAGCAAGATACCTTTCCTGCGTCAAGCAAACAATGGTTTTGGCGGCAGCGAAGAGATGACACACGGTGGTACACGGCAAAACGGCTTTACCGGTCATGATGTGACCCAATTGCTGTTTCGCGTCATGATGATGGTGCGTCAGGTAAATCTCAACATCGGCTATAAGACCAGGACCGACCTTCCCGGTTATAAACCGTCAATAGGCAATTTCTTCGGACAGCAACAAAGTGCAGACGATCTTCACCCGGGTGCGGGTTTTGCCTTTGGCCTGGAGGGGGGAGAGAAATTTGTCAGGGATGCCATGGCCCGTAACCAGCTGGTGATGGACAAAGACAATCTCAGGCCGGCTATTTTCAACCGGACACAGAACATCAGGATGGATGCTTCCATAGAACCGTTTCCGGGACTCAGTATATACCTCCATGCGTTGTATGAGGACAACCAACGAACGGAAATGCAATACATGCTTGAAGGAATGCCCCGGGTTCGCGGCGGAAGTTTTGCCATAAGCATACTTTCTCTCTCCTCCGCATTCGAACGGGCCGGAGCAGACAACCATTATTATTCTCCGGCTTTTGAACATTTTCAGACATACCGTGAAGAAGTAGCTGCACGGGTACGCAAACAATATGTAGCGACCCGCTATCCCTCAAGCGGATTTCTTGCCGGCAGCAGTATCAGCGGAGAACCATTCAACCCTGCCGTGGGCGATGTACAACGGAATTCGGCAGATGTGCTCATCCCCTCTTTTCTGGCTGCCTACACCGGGAAAGATCCCGACAAGGTTGGTCTTGGTGCTTTTCCCGCACTCTCTTCCATGCTGCCAAACTGGAATATCTCATTCAACATGACGAAAGTTTTTCCCGGACTGCAATCGCTTTTCAGGTCGCTCACCCTCAATCATCAATATCTATCCCAATACAGGATAGGTTCGTTCTCATCCTTTCTAAGCTGGATTCCAGCAGGTGACGGAAGTGAAATGGGATTTATCCGCTACGCGGTTTCGGGAGCTCCACTGCCTTCATCTCCCTACGATATCTCAGCGGTGAGCATCGTGGAGAGCTTCAATCCGCTTATCGAGATGAACAGCGTTTTCAACAACGAATTGAGTCTAGGTTTGCGTTTCAACCGGACACGATCGGTAAATCTGAATATCTCATCGGTACAGATTGTGGAGGCGAAAGACAACGACATGGTTGTGGAATTAGGTTACAGCATATCGAAAGATTTAAACATCCGGCTGGATGTTTCACATAAGATCACCCGGGCGTTAATCAGAAAAATTGAAACCGGATTCACCCAGGCCACCGATGGTCTTCAAACCACCTCTGTTCGTTTTGCAGCCGACCGTGCCATGAGCAAGGCCATGACGCTCCGTGTTTATTTTGATAAAATCATCAACAAACCACTTGTATCATCGGGCTCCTACGCGACGGCCGACACCAGTGCAGGCATAAGCCTACGATTCTATCTGAATCCATGAAAATAGAAACAGAATCATTCTTTTGCCAGAAAAATCATTCCCGGAGATAGGGCTTTATTCTAAATAATACCTAAATATTCGAGATAAATGGGAGTTTTTGCTTAATTTTTGTTTAGCAAATTGATTTTTTACGCTTTTTTTTAATTTTAAGAGGATATGTTAAACAAAAAAGTCGTTTATTTGTTAAATTAAAAGCGACAAGACGATCTTTGAAATATAAAATTGTCACTTAATAAGGAGTAAGTAAAGATGAAAAAATCGACAATTTGGTTGCTTGCCCTGGTGATGTTATCCGCGTTTCTTGCACTGTTGTTCCTGCAGGTCAGGTACATGCGCACGAGCATGGCTATCCGCTCACAACAATTCGATGAACAGGTAACAAGGAGTCTCTACAACGTGATGAAAGATCTCGAGCAGGATCAGACCCGTGATTATCTCGAGCAGGACATGATTGAGTCGGAGAACAGATACTCACAGTACAACCAACCACAGGGAACACAACAAATTACACGGGAGCGGACATCCGCTGCCATTACGAATCCCGATGGAAGTGAAACAAGAATTGCATTGGATATCACACGGCAGTCCACACGTCCGCAGGAGCAACCCGAACGGGTATTCCTGTCTCCCAATCAGGGTGCCAGTACGATCTCAAAAACGCAGTACGATATGCAGCAGTCCCTGTCGAAACGATACCTGCATGAACGGTCGTTGCTGGACGAGGTTATTTTTAAAATACTGAACCGCGCAAGCAATGAACCGATCGAAGAACGGATCGATTTCAACAAGGTAGAGCAATATATTCGTTATGAGCTCTCCTACAATGGACTGAATGAACCGTTCAGTTTTCAGATCGTGGATTTCAACAACAAGGTGGTTTATTCATCACCCGGCTTCTCAACAAAGTATCGGGATGCGATTTACAACCAGATTCTGTTTCCAAATGATCCGCCGGCAAAGTTAAACAGGTTAAGGGCTTATTTCCCGACAAAAAGGAATTATGTATACAGCGAACTTTCCTTTTTCATACCGTCGCTGATATTTACGTTTATCCTGCTGATAACGTTTATATTTACGGTGGTTTCGCTGTTCAGACAAAAGCGTTTGTCTGAGATGAAGAATGATTTCATTAACAACATGACACACGAGCTGAAGACCCCTGTTTCCACCATCTCGCTCGCATCCCAGATGCTTAAGGATGAGTCTATATTGAAGTCGCCCGAGGTATTTAAACATGTCACCGGTGTGATACATGATGAGACCAAACGATTGAGTTTTCAGGTTGAAAAAGTTTTGCAGATGTCGCTCTTCGACAAGCAGAAGACCACACTGAAGATGAAAGAGATGGATGTGAACGACCTGGTGGTCAGCGTTGCCAACACACATATACTCAAAGTTGAAAAACTGGGTGGAACACTCGATATTGATTTGCAGGCCGAGCATACCACGATCAAGGTAGATGAAATGCATTTCACCAATGTACTTTTCAACATCCTCGACAATGCATTGAAATATCGGAAAAAGGATGTAGCGCCTGAATTAATGATCCGGACCCGGAATGAAGGCAGTAAGATCATCATTTCCATTGAGGATAACGGCATCGGCATGAAAAAGGAAGATGCAAAGAAAGTATTTGAACGGTTCTACCGTGTACCTACCGGAAACCGGCATGATGTAAAAGGGTTCGGACTGGGACTGGCATACGTAAAGAAAATCGTAACTGATGTGAATGGCACCATTCGTGCTGAAAGTGAATTAGGTAAAGGAACAAAATTTATAATTAGTTTACCCGTAATAACACAAAAATGATATGGAAGAGAAATTGAAAATTTTTTTATGCGAAGATGATGAGAATCTTGGCATGTTGCTGAGAGAATACCTCCAGGCAAAAGGATTTGACACCGATCTGTTTCCCGATGGAGAAGCCGGTTTCAAAGGATTTGTGAAGACAAAATATGACCTGTGCATCGTGGATGTGATGATGCCCAAGAAGGACGGCGTAACGCTGGTGAAAGAGATCAGAACCATCAATACGGAAATACCGGTGATTTTCCTGACAGCCAAAAACATGAAGGAGGATGTACTGGAAGGTTTCAAAGCCGGAGCCGACGACTACATCACCAAACCTTTCAGCATGGAAGAACTGGTACTGCGTATTGAAGCCATCATCCGTCGCGTGAAAGGCAAAAAGAGCAAGGAACAGCAGGTGTATAATTTTAGCACCATGACCTTCGACACCCAAAAGCAGATTCTGATAATCGGTGATACGCAAACAAAGCTTACCACCAAGGAATCGGAACTGTTGTCGCTCCTTTGCGCTCATGCCAACGACATCCTGGAACGCAACCACGCCCTGAAACAGATCTGGGAAGAAGATACCTATTTCAATGCACGCAGCATGGATGTCTATATCACAAAACTGCGCAAATTATTGAAACCGGAACCCAACATCGAGATCATCAACATCCACGGAAAGGGATATAAACTGATTGTACCCACCGAAGAGGAGAATGCCGAAAAATAAGATAAGGTATATCAACTTTCTTAGGAAGCCGCCCCGTAAAGAGGCGGCTTTTTTTATTGATGGTAAATAACATCATTGTGTTTTTTTTTGGTAACAAATTTGTAACATTAAATTTAATCTGTTACTTTTGCCATGAAAGATGTTTCACGTATAAAAGAACCCGGTGATGAAAAATAGTAAAAGAAACATGGCGAAGTCGCTCAGGCTTATCGCTACAGATCGGCAAAGAACAAACGCACTACGCGTGTGGGAACAGAAAACAATTGCTTATCTGGTCCAGAAAGTGCCTGCGTGGATAAGTTCGGATGGCCTCACAGCCATTGGCTTTTTTGGTAACCTGATGGTGGCGTCCAGTTTTGTGATGGGAGCTTACCTCAATCGCTACTGGCTTTTGCTGTCGTTGCTTGGGTTCGCTATCAACTGGTTGGGCGACTCGCTCGACGGTCGCCTGGCCTACTACCGGAATAAGCCCCGCAAGTGGTACGGTTTTTCACTCGATGTAACGGTAGACTGGATAGGAACCATCCTCATCGGACTGGGATTTTCCATTTTTGTCCCGGACGTCTGGAAATATGTAGGATTCATGTTCGTGGTGCTTTACGGGTGGGAGATGATCACCGCCCAACTGCGTTATAAGATTGGGGGACAGTACTCCATCGACTCGGGCATTTTTGGTCCTACCGAAGTACGCCTGCTATTAGGCACCATCATTACTTTTGAGGTATTCGTGCCGGGCTCCATCCAATTTCTAGCCACTGCAGCCAGTTTTTTCCTGCTGATATCCAACATCGTTGAAGGAAAACGATTGCTACTTCTGGCCGACGAACAGGATAAGGCTGATCGCCTGGCGAAGGAAGTAGAGCGTGAGGCCCTGCGCAAGGAAAATGCCTGAGTTGTTCCCGAACGTTTCATTGGATTCTACCTGCTGAAGTTTCACCGCCAAAATATGCCTGTTTAAGCCAAAAAAAACTACCTTTGTGCAAAACAAAAAAAATGGCACTATCCATGACGGGATACGGCAAGGCGGTAGCCGAACTCCCCAATAAAAAAGTTACAATAGAGATAAAATCGCTGAACAGCAAGCAATTTGATCTGTTCACCCGCCTCCCTGTCATTTACCGAGAAAAGGAGATCGCCCTGCGTAATACACTGGCTAACCGGCTGGAACGCGGCAAGGTGGATCTCTCTATGAATGTGGAGGTAATTTCCAAAGATATATCTTCCAGGATCGATCACCAGATTGTGGGTCAGTATCATCGGGAAATAAGTGATATGGCAATCGAATTGAATATTTCTCAGCCGGAGGAGTGGTTCTCGTTGTTGCTTCGTCTGCCTGATGTCATGAAACAGGAGACGGAAGCATTGGGTGAAGAAGAATGGAGCACCATTGAAACCGCAATCAACCATGCCGTGGATGAAGTAATCTCCTTCCGCAAACAGGAGGGAAAGATGCTGACCAGGGTGTTGGCAGAGAAGATCCAGCTGATCCGCTCTTTACTGGCAGAAGTGGAACCTTTTGAGTCTGAGCGCATGGAGAAGATCAAAAATCGTATTTATGATGGGTTGAATAACCTGGAGGGAATAGAATATGATAAAAATCGTTTCGAGCAGGAAATGATCTATTATATTGAGAAACTCGACGTGAACGAGGAGAAGACCCGTCTTGCACATCATCTCGATTACTTTTCCGAAACACTTTCCGACAGCCGTTCCCAGGGAAAAAAGCTGGGCTTTATTGCTCAGGAGATCGGGCGTGAGATCAATACACTCGGCTCAAAATCAAACCAGTCGGGGATGCAGCGCCTTGTGGTGCAGATGAAAGATGAACTGGAACAGATCAAGGAACAGATATTAAATATATTGTAGCAACAGTGACCGCATACAAACCGGTATGTTGCCCGAACACATATAGGCAATGGCAAAACTAATCATATTTTCAGCTCCGTCAGGTGCGGGCAAATCCACGCTCGTCAGGTACCTGCTGGCTCAGGGATTAAATCTTCAGTTTTCCATTTCGGCCACCAGCCGCCTCCCCCGGGGTGAAGAGAAGAACGGTGTGGAATATCATTTTCTCTCACCCGATGAATTTCGGAAACGAATTGCCAACGATGAATTTCTCGAATTTGAAGAGGTCTACACCGACAAGTTCTATGGTACGCTCAAAAGCGAAGTAGACCGCATTCTGGGAGAAGGCAAAAATGTGGTCTTTGATGTGGATTGCATCGGCGGGTTAAATATTAAAAAGATCTATGGCGAGCAGGCACTGAGCATCTTCGTGATGCCTCCTTCGGTAGAGGTTTTGCGTGAGCGGCTTGAAAAGCGAGGTACTGATACGCCGCAGGTGATTGAAAACCGACTGGCAAAGGCCGAATATGAAATGAGTTTTGCATCGCAGTTCGATGTGGTCGTATGCAACGACGACTTCGACCGGGCAAAAGATGAAATACTGACACTGGTGTCCGATTTTATTCAACAGTAAGCGATGTTACACAAAGCGGTTATCCTTTTTTTTACGGCACTGCTCTCCTCCGTTACGTTGCCGGCCGGAACACTGCTGAAAGAGACACGTGTCTTTGCAGAGATGGAAGGAACCACGTTGAAACTCGACATATACAAAACCGACTCTGCAACCATCCTCCCTCAACCCTGTCTGGTGTTTGTGTTTGGCGGTGGATTCAAGGAAGGAACGCGTGATGCCAGGCACTACCAGCCATATTTTCATTATTTTGCCACAAAGGGATATACCGTGGTCTCTATCGATTACCGCCTTGGTATGAAAGGAAAGGAAGCGCCCGGCATCCTGAACCACAAACCGCTGCAACAGGCAATAGAAATGGCAGTGGCTGATCTCTATATCGCTACAAACTACCTGCTGGAACATGCCGATGATTTGAATATAGACCCCTCGCTCATTATCCTCAGCGGATCGAGCGCGGGTGCCATCACGGTGTTGCAGGCTGACTATATGGAACGAGACAACCATCCTGCGGCCAGCGTGCTGCCGGATGATTTCCGGTATGCCGGTGTCATATCTTTTGCAGGCGGCATCTTCAGCGAAGAGGGATTGCCCTCTTACACGCAACGGCCTGCGCCCACCCTATTTTTTCATGGGAGTGCCGACAAGCTGGTACCTTACAACAATACCCGTCTCTTCAAACTGGGCATGTTCGGATCCAAATCACTCACCAAACGATTCAGGAATGAGCGATATCCCTATATTTTTTATATCATGGAAGACATAGGCCACGAAGTGTCGGAATACCCCATGAGAGAGTTTTTGCCTGAGATAGAACAATTTATCACCGACTTCGTATTCTATCGCAAACAATGGATGCAGGAGATTCGTATTAAAGATATGCTCCGTTCATCGGAACCATCCAACACGCCAGCAAACTATTACAACTGATATGCAAAAATACATCGAGAAATATCTGCTCCCCGTCGCGATGATTCTGGGGATTACCTTTCACAAACAGCTTGCTATTTTCTCTCCGGTTATACCCTACCTACTCTCGCTCATGCTTTTTATCACCTATTGTCGGGTAAGCTGGAGCGATATCAGGCTGACCAAATTTCATTACATCCTGCTGGCCATTCAATATTTGGGAAGTGCGCTGGTTTATCTGGTATTGCGACAATTTAATGAAATACTGGCCCAGGCCGCCATGATTTGTGTGCTGACCGCAACGGCCACTTCTGCACCCGTTGTAGCCGGGCTTCTTGGAGGGAGCATTTCCGTGACAGCTGCCTACTCCATCATCAGCAATCTTTCCGTCGCCTTCATTGCTCCTTTGTTTCTATCCGTTATCGGAGAAAGTAGTGTGGCGGTTTCCTTTGCTTCCTCTTTCTGGCATATCTTGCTGAAGGTGATGCCCATTCTCGTTGTTCCGTTTCTGGTGGCTTTTATTTTACAGAAAACTGCGCCGAAGGTGCATAAAAAGATCCGGTCTGCCCAGATTGTCTCTTTCTACCTGTGGGCTGCTGCCCTCACCGTAGTGATCGGCAATGTAACACAATATGTTCGTTTGCAGGACGACGGCAACTATACCCTGGAGGTGATCATCGCCCTCACCTCGTTACTGATTTGTCTCATGCAGTTCTTTTTTGGTAGAAAAATCGGTAGCCGGTTCGGGCGGACGGTCGCCGGCGGCCAGGGGTTAGGTCAGAAAAATACGGTACTGGCTATCTGGCTCACCCAGACATATCTGAATCCACTGGCTACGCTCGGACCGGGAGCCTATGTTTTATGGCAAAACCTGGTCAACTCATGGCAGATATGGCTGTATGCGAAGAGAAAAGAAGGGAAATAGCGGGCAGCGATAAGCTTTCAGCTATCAGCTTGGGTAGTGGAGGCTTTGTGGTATCAGTATCACAACATTTTTCCTAAAATCCGATCCATGACATGATTTGTCCGAATGGCGGTGGCACCCGTACTCAAGGGAAGGATGCTCCCGTCGTTCAGATAATTCACAATACTCTGAATCAAATAATACTGGATGTTTTCGGGATTCTCTTCCCGTAATTCCTGCGTTCCTTCGGATGTTTCCAAAAGGATAGGTGAGAAATCGAACGTAGAAAAGGAAAGTTTTCCCTTTGTGCCGACTACGTCGATGCGGTCGGTACGGGTATCTTTCGGGGCGATAAAGCTCCAGCTGCCACTTCCCAGCACACCTGACTGAAAACGAAAGGCAGTAGTGACCGTATCCTCCACATCGTAAAGCCCCCCCACATTTGCCGCAAAGCCGTGCACATCGGAGATATCTCCAAACAGATAATCAAGCAGATCGAGCTGGTGAGATGCAAGATCATAAAAATAACCGGCTCCAGCGATCTCTTTTTTCACCCGCCAGGAGAGGTTTTCCCGGTCATAATCGGTCGCATAAGGCGGAATGGCAAAACGTATCTGTACAGTAGAGATTTTACCCAATAACCCATCGTCTATCAACTGTTTCACCCTGAGAAAATAAGGCAGCGTCCTGCGATAATAAGCCACAAAGCAGGGAATACCGGTCTCCGCAGAAATGTGGTTCATCTGAAGACACTCCTCATAGGAGGAAGCCATCGGCTTCTCTACATAGACCGGTTTACCGGCCTTCATGGCGGCAATGGCATATTCCGCATGGGAGCCGGGAGGTGTTGCCACATAAACCGCGTTTACCTGTGGATCATTGATCAGATCCTGTGCATTGTCGTACCACTTCCCGATACCATGACGCTGCGCGTAGTCTTTCGCCTTGTCAATATTGCGTCGCATCACCGCGACGACATCCGATCCTTCCACCTTGCTGAAGGCCGGTCCGCTTTTCTTCTCTGTTACGTCTCCGCAACCAATAAAACCCCAGTGTATCATATTTGTTCACGTTATTCGCTGCGCGTTATTTGGCTTCGCCGTTATTAACTACTGAATAACTATCGAATTACAATCTAATTACTTTCTGTAAGAAATACCACCCAGTATTCCCAGTGTCCCGAACGCGGTTGCAATATACAAAAAAACAGTAGCATCACCATCGCTTTGTCCGTAAGAATGCATCCCGCTCAGGAAATAATTCACCCCGAGAAACGTCATCAGTACTGAAGAGAAGGCGAAGACCGACAGCAGGTTAAACAACCATTCACTCTGCCACTTTTTCACCAGATGGAGATGGGTGACGACGGAATATACCACGATTGTAATCAGTGCCCAGGTCTCCTTGGGATCCCATCCCCAATAGCGCCCCCACGACTCGTTCGCCCAAATGGCTCCCAGAAAGGTGCCGATGGTCATCAGAGCAATTCCTATCAACAATGACAAATTGTTGATGATACTCAACTCCCTCATACGGTAAGAGACATGCGTACTTTTCTTTGAGAACGCCATGAAAGTGAGATTGGTGATACCCAATAAAAAGCTGATTCCGAAGAATCCATAAGCTGCCACAATCACTGCCACATGAAACATCAGCCAGGGTGATTTTAACACCGGTACCAGTGTATTGATCTGCGGATCCATCCAGTTGAGGCCGGAGACAAAAAGGATCACCCCGCCGAAGAGAGTCGCCAAAGCCAGCGTGAGGTTGTTCTTGCAACCAAAGGTGAATCCTGCTACCACCGTAGCCCAGGCCACATAGACCATGGTCTCATAGGAATTACTCCAGGGTGCATAACCGGAAATATACCAACGCTGAGCCATCCCCGCGGTATGATAAATAAAGAGTGCCACGATAAAAACGACCGCTGTAAATATTGCATTGCGAAACCATTCACGTCTCTGCCATATTTGCATGAACGCCAGAATTAAAAGGATCCCGCCAAAAATAAAATAACCCGTTTTGGTTCGACTAAAGATATTCATCTGATTATAGCGCACTTCTGCCTCAATCTTCCTGGGGTGAATGAGTGAAGCTTTGTCGTTCTGTATCTGAAAGCGGGCAATCTCATCCAGTCGCTCATCGGCTTTGCTCCAGTCTCCGTATTGCAGTGCCGATTGTACTTCCGACAGATATCGGTTAAAAATGTCAGCAATGAATAGTGAGTCCTGAGGCTGAAAATCGGCGAGATCATCGCCAGGTGCGTACCAGGTGTGGGACGGATCATCCGGGTTCGGAAAGATGCCCGGCATGGTATGATTAATCAGTTGATAGACGATGTTGATCTGTTCATCAAGTCTGATCAGATCCTTTTCTGCAGCTGTTCGTCCGACAGCAGGCCGGTGATAGATATCCTGTATTTGTGGGAGCAAACGATAATTTCCCTCCTGGTCGAAGAAATGGTAATAAGGCGCATAATTTTTCGCCAGATTATACTGCAGGCTGATTTGTTCATTGGGAATGGCTATAAAGGGTACCTGCGTCCACATCCGGGGCATCGCAAGCAGACTCAACAGAAACTGATCGGCATTGAGAAAGCCGAAAGTCTGTTCTTTGAATATTTTCCGCAAAATTTCTGAGGAGAAGGTGTTCATGGGCATGACCCGTCCACGAAATTGTACCGGCAATGCACCGAACCGGGCAGCATGATTCCGGGAAACAGTAATTTCCTGCAGTGTCTGTTCCAGGGATTTACCCGACATGCTCAAACTGCCCTGCTGTTCCACCAGTTCGGGGGTTAATGAATCTATTAGCTTCTCCGGGATGTTTTCCTCCGTCCCTCCAAGGGCAATGAACGGTACAATCAGCATAGCCGCGATGAGCGTCAATTTGCCGGCCTCCTCCCTGGCCTCCCTGAGTTGTCGTCCCAGCCTCCTGAAACGGGAATTCGGCATAAAGAACATCAGCAGGAAACCAACCAATAGCAGCGCATAGCCGCTGTAGGTTATGGTACGGCCCGCCACATCTTTGTTCACCGAAAGAATGGTTCCCAACTCATCCTCATCATAGGAAGCCTGAAAGAACCGATATCCTTTCAGATCCAGTATGTTGTTCATAAATATCTTTGTTTCGCGCACTTCCCCTTCGATATGCACCCGCAGATTACTCTCATAGGAAGAGGGACTCTGAGAACCGGGATATCGATGTAATTTGAAATCAATGAGCTCCAGCTCAAAAGGCATTGTTTCTGTTTTGATTCCCCTGGAGGTGTGCATCACCATTTGATCTGTCCGGTCTCCTTTGCGGATATGAACCTGCCCTTCCCTGCCGAACAAAAATGTGGTCAGTGCTCCACCCAGTATCACAATGAGGGAAAGATGGACAACAATCATTGCCCACTTCCTGCGCTTGATGTAGTTATATCGGATTAAGACCAGGAGAAAATTAATCACCAACAGAAACTGCAAAAGGATAAACAGCGGTGAATAATATATCAGCATTTTAGCAGCCTCTGTATTCATCTGCTTCTCCACAAATGTAGCCATCGCCAGTCCGGTTGCATAGATGAGCAACAGCACGATACTGGTTTTATAGGAGGATAAGGTATCTATCAGTTTATCCATCAACCCCGTCAGGCTTCTTCCCATTGTTTGCGAAGCAGTTTCAGCGCAGCGGGCACAACGATGTTACGCTCACCCTGACAGCCACACTCAAAGCTGACATACTTGTCGTATCCCAGCATCTTAAGACCGTTGAATCCATCCACATAATTGTCGGCTTCGCCATCTTCACCCGGCATGCTGCGACGCTTGCGACTGGCTACATGCACATGCTGCAGATGTTCTCCCGCGGAGATAAACGCCCCCTTGTCGGAATTTTCTTCCCAGGTCATGTGCCAGAAATCGCCCATGCATTTCACACCCGGATTATTGATGTCCCGACAGATGGAAGCAGCATCGCCCACCTGTCGAAGATAGAAAGCTTCCTTACGATTCAGCGGTTCCAGGATGACGGTGGTACCATGTTGCTGTGCAAGGGTACCCATTTCGTTAAACTGCTCGCAAAGAAAATCACGTGTCTCCTGCGTGTGTGGCATCACCGGCTCTTGTCGGTTAAAAGCAGGGACAATGATCACGCCTGTTGAACCGAATTCACCGGCAGCAATGATCAGTTCTGCCATTGTATCACGACATTGTTTGCGGATGGCCGGATCGGTGGAAAGGATGAATCCGTCGAAGCCGGCACATACAGCACTCACTTTGATGTTGCGTCCTTTGAGGGCATCTTTGAATTCCTGTTTTCTCGCGAGTAAAGGTTTGCCGTGCGGTTCAAAGCCGACCACACCATGTGCTTCCATAAAATCGAACTTCTCTTTCAGGCTGGTACCGGGAGCGGTACCTTCCTGAAAAGAGATATTCAATTTCACCTTGCCGGAAGCTTTGTCCTTTTTGGAACTGGCAGAAGCCACAGAATTGTAACCTCCTATGGCGAGGGCAGCAGAACCGGCAATGGTCGTCTGAATAAATTTTCTTCTGTCGATTGTCATGATTTAGCTTTTTTTTCACTTCCCGGTACGGGTACATTAAATCCAGACATGTCCATTTTGCCGATGTTGAGGTCGGCAGGCGTGTAATCCAATGGCGATGCCGTCACGGCATCCCATGTTGTTTCCTGTCCCGTATATGCAGACTCACGTCCCATGATAGCAGCCAAATTAGATACTGCTGTTTCGGAAGCTTGCTCAATGGGTTTGTTACTACGGATACAGTTAATCAGATTCACATGTTCCAATGTGTAGGGGTCGGTCTGTTGAAAATTGGTTTTCTCTGCATCACCGTCATACTGCCAGATCACATTTCCGGCCAGATCTTTGATAACATGTCCACCCTTGCTCGACCAGGATCCTTTGGTACCCTGGATAAATTCACTCACATTGTTGGCACAACCGTCTATCTGGCGACACATGCTATGCAGATGAATGCCATTTTCCATGGTGAAGTCGATGCTGAAGTTATCATACTGATCACCTGTTACACGACGGTGGCGTGAGCCAAAGCCTACGGCGCTTACCGGTTTCAGACCGGAGAACCAGGTGAATACATCGATGTTGTGCACATGCTGCTCCACAATATGGTCTCCCGAGAGCCACTTCCAGTTCACCCAGTCGCGCACCATAAATTCAAAATCGCTCCACTGTGGCTGTCTTTCACGATACCAGAGCATGCTCTGGTTCCAATATACCGTTCCACCGGTGATCTCACCAATGGCACCGTTCATAATCTGTTTATAGGATTCCACATAACTGCGCTGGTGGTGGCGTTGTGTTCCGGTAACAACACTCAGGCTCTTTGCCTGGGCCTGTTTGGCAGCAGCTACGATGGTACGGTAACCTGCTGCATCCACACAGATGGGTTTTTCCAGGAAACAGTGTTTGTTCTTTTCCACTGCATATTTGAAATGCTCGGCACGGAAGAAAGGAGGAGTGGCGTCGATCAGAATATCAATATCACTGTCGATCACCTGCTTGTATGCATCCAGACCCACGAAACGTTTCTCAGCGGGGATATCGATATTTTTGTCCGATTTCAGCTTATCGGCCAATCCGTCTACCTTGTCCTGGAATACGTCTCCCAGCGCTACGATGGTGACACCATTGGCAGCATTCAGGAAGTTGATGGCAGCACCCGATCCGCGTCCGCCGCAGCCTACCACACCTGCTTTCAGCTCTTTGCCGTCGGCGGCCAGATCAGGAAGTTCGGGAATGTAATAGCTTCCCGGCTCTTTCAAGGGGGTGTTGGCACTTTTACCCTTTTCTGATCCGCTACAGGAGGTCAACAATCCTGCAGAGCCTGTTCCGATAACTCCTACCGCCCCTGCTACCGCTGAGGCTTTCAGAAATGATCTTCTGGTTACATTGTTTTCTTTTTTCATCTTTCTTTGTTTTAGGATATTGTATATGTTTAAAAGTTGAGTTGTCCATAGTTCGTTATTCGCAGTCAGCCGTCAAATATTGGCTCGCATCCTGCACCTTGTCGATTAACGCGTTATCAGCGAGTCACCCGGCTCGCATACTACACGAAAACCGATCCCTTTGATATCGGAATACCACCAGATGCTCTTGGGCTGCTGCGGGTCGGTCTTGAGCCACGTCTCGTGATGTGTATGCGCCCGGGCAGCACTCCGCACTTCGGAAGCATCGGAAACATAACTACCGCCACGGATCACCCACTCATCTCCCTGCGTAACCACCGGGTCACGGGTAATGCCCGATCGTTTGCTGTATGCTTCAGGGTCATATTTGTCGGCCGTGTATTCCATCACATTTCCCAGCATGTTCTTTAACCCGTAAGGATTGGCTAAAACAACAGCAGGTGGCTGAGTACGGCTCTCGCTATTCATGTCATAGACAACATAGGCACTGATGCTGTCGGTTTTCGGTTTAAAAATATTGCGCATGAATCCGTGTGCAGAAAAATCTTTTGGGCTGCCCGGAAAGAAATAGGCTGTCTGCTTGCCACCACGTGCAGCATATTCCCACTCAGCCTCGGTAGGCAAACGATATTTCTTTCCTGTTTTTGCCGATAACCACTGACAGTATGTCTCTGCGGCATAGTGTGTCATCGTGATGGCTGGGCGGTCGCCCTGTCCCCATCCCTGATCGGGATAACCGAAAGGAGGTGTGGGTCCTGAAATGGCATCCACGCCAAGTGCGGTAAGGTTATTCTCATAAACTGTCTCCGGGGGCGTACGTCCCTCGCTCATTGTCTCGGCATAAAACGACCAATACTGATCCCAGGTAGTTTCGAGTTCTGCCATAAAGAAAGGGGTGACTGCCACCTCATGCTGCGGCGATTCATCCGGGTTGCGGAAAGGTTCCTTTTCCGGACTTCCCATGTTGAAGGTTCCTCCAGGTATTGCCCTCATCAGGAATGATACGGCTGTGCCGGGCACCTGTTCCCGGTAGTCGGCAAAAGCAGTGACGACAGTGGGTTCTTTAAAATAGAGACTGGTATCCACAGCGTACGAGCCGCCCATTCCCGGAATACCCGCCATCTGGCCGTGCGCATAATTGGGATTGTAGTGTCCCACATCGAGATGGCAGCTGATGCACTGCAGATCAAGTTTTTCGGCATTCTCTTCGTAATAGAGGTGTGCGGTGATGCCATCGTCGGTAACCCCCTCGGGAAAAAGATTCTGGTGACATTTTACACAGGATTTGTTGGGGATGTATTTCACCGCATTTTCCAGTTCCGATTTTTTATCCCAGTTGAAATCGGTACTGTCTTTGGTGAGATATCCCCACACATCACGTGCACCCAATGCCAGCTTGGCTGTGTAATGTTCCAAGGTATTGTCTTTGGGAGGAAGGTGACAGTCCACACAATTAACCATTACGCCGCTACCGTTATTCACATGAGTGGAAAGTTTCCAGCTCTCTTCCGCGTGAGGATGAACATGACACATCATACACGATTCGTTGGTGGAGAAATAGACGGAAGTCTGGTATAAAGCTGCAACAAGTACAATTCCTATAACAATTCCTGTGATCAGGATGAGACCTTTTTTTCCGAATGACTTTTTATTGGGTTTCCTGTTTTTTGAAAATCTCGGCATTATTGTTTTTGATGATAAATATTAAATTATAACTTTTATTTATATTCTAAGGCATTTTGTCTATAAAAGTACACAATTAATTTCTTTTTCTGATCAGTTCACGTGCTGCTTCAATGATGGTATCCCT